>PWGT01000171.1 GCA_003554535.1 Syntrophomonadaceae bacterium
CGAGTTAAAAAGGTAGCATAAAATACAAATACATAAGTAAATATCGCCAACAACAAATTGCTACGAAACCAAATTTTACGCCCTCTTTGCACCAGCAACCCATGAATTAAAGCAACACCTATAAGCCAGGGAACAAGGGAAGCATTTTCTACAGGATCCCAACTCCAATAACCTCCCCAGCCCAAAACTCTATAGGCCCAATAGGCCCCAAAGAAAATCCCCATGCTCAACATAAGTAATCCCAAATGGGTCCACGGCAAAGCTTTACGCACCCATCGTTGAAACTCTTCTTTCCATAAAGAAACCAGCACCAAAGCAAATGGGATTAAAAGTACTGCGTAGCCAGCAAATACAACCGGGGGATGCACTACCATCCAGGGGTTCTTTAACAAAGGATTTAACCCGGCACCATCCGCAGGCATATCCATCATAATTCTGAAGGGACTCATAACTACCAAAAATAACAATAAAACTGCTTGCACAAAAGATAATATGGCCATAACCGGGGCACGGTCACGCAATTCATATTTTAAGATAAACACTCCCACCAAACCGCCTAAAAGTGCCCACAATAAAAAAGTCCCTTCCACACCTGCCCAAAAAGCAGAAATGCGCAAGGGTAAATCAAGCGCTTGATCAGTATATGCAAATACGTAATAATACTCAAATTTATTTACTATAAGAGCATAGAGAAGATATATAGACGCAACTATTACACCTATTAAGTGGCCATAAAACAAAATATTAGCGTAAGGCTTGGCTTCCTCCTTACCCAGAGTAAAGAAAGTAAAAGCCAATACAGCGCCGAGAGCAGCAATAAATGATAGAAGAATTCCTGCTTCACCAATCATTCTTCTACACCCGCTTTCTCTTCTTCATAGCGAGAAGGACATTCCACCAACAAATCCTCAGCTTCGAAAATTTCATTTTCAAAATTTCCAATTACCACCAATCCCTCAGCATGGTAGAAATTATCTGGCTTACCTCCTCCATAGCTTACTTCTACAATTTCTCCCTCTTCATCTTCCATGGGAAAGTGCAATTTATTAGTTTCCCCATCAAAAGCTACATCTTCTTCAGATTCTGAGGCCAAATACCCATTTACTTGAACTGTTCCTGAAGTTTGCCGGGCTTCAGTAAAACAAACATAAGGAGTCATACTACCCATCAGTGCTTGAACAGCAAAAAACCCAAAAACTATTATTAATATTACCCCTAAAATGTATTTCTTCATTCTGTTTTGCTCCTTTGATATAATTCAAAATAGAAACATTTTTCAGCGAACTTCATAAAAATTTGATGACTTATTAAGTATAACTGAAATAAAGAGTGAAACACATAACATGCTATAACAAAACAGTTGTATTTTCGGAAATTGCTTTGTATATTATAACACAAAAGTATTTACAGACAACCTTATTTTTGCTATAAATTAAATTAGCGTAGAAGTAATAGATAAATAGAAGTTAAAAAAGTAACATTGCAAATAGTAAGATGCATAGTATTTGTGAAAAAGATAACTTTAACTAATAAATTTTTTTTACTTTTACTTTAATTTTGAGCAATTTAGCAGGAGTTGACTTGACATTTTGTAAAAATATGTCCCTGCAATTGCCGTAATCATAAACGATATAGAAAATAAGGAGGTATTCTATGCATAAGCGAGGGCCTGTCTTTTTATTTTTAGTATTATCAAGCGTGGGATTATTGATTGTTGTAGGTGTTTTTAGTGCAGAAACAGTTCCTTATACAGCCAGTGATTCGTGTGTTTCCTGCCACATAGATGAGGAAGTCATAGCCAGTGAATATACTCCGGAAGAACCAGCCGGAGATGGTGGTTGAGGCCCGGCTGGCCCTCAGTTGGAGGGCGTAGATAAATTTTTAGTTGACGAAACCTTTTTGGAAAGTGAACACGGTCGTTTCGGTTGCATTACCTGCCACGGCGGCCAGGATACAATGGATATGGAAGCTGCTCACACGGGATTAACAGCTCGTCCCTCTTCTGATCTTGAAGATGGTGCTTGCGTGGATTGTCACGAGGATATTACCGATAAATATGAGGATGCCACTCATTATACTGTCCAAGGAATGTATGATGCATTAGAAGATTTTGCCCATCCTGGAGCCATGGAAGATGAAGATGATCCTTTGAGGCAAGCTTTTGACGAAGATTGCTCCAAGTGCCACGCCACTTGCGGCTCTTGCCATGTTAGCCGCCCCGAGTCTTATGAAGGTGGTTTACACAGTGAGCACGAATTTACAAAAGAGCCTCCTATGGAAGATACCTGTTTTGGATGCCATGGAGAACGTCCAGCCGGCGAGTTTCTAGGTGAAGTTGGATTTACAGCAGATGTGCATTATGAAGAACTTGATTATAGCTGCTACGATTGCCACAATATAACTAACTTTCACGGGGCTGAAGAAGGAGAAGAAGTAGAAACTCCCGAGTGTCAAGATTGTCATGAAGATGTTTACTCTGATGATTCTCCTATTGAGGCCCATCAAGTTCATGAAGAAGATCAACTTGCATGCCAAGTTTGTCATTCATCTGCAGCCCAAAGTTGTTATGACTGCCACATTACTGTAGATGAAGACGGAGAAATGTCTTCTCATGCCGAATCAAGATCAATATTTGCCATTGGCCAAAATCCGGAACCGACAGAAGAAGTACCTTACCAGTTTATGACTTTAAGACATGTTCCCACCACGGCAGATACATTCGTAGAGTTAAACGGGGAGTTGCCAAACTTTGATGAAATATCTAATTGGAAATATGCACCGACCCACAATATCCAAAGGGAAACACGTCAAAATCAAAGTTGTAATTCCTGTCACGGAGAAGAAGGGCTCTTTTTAGATGAAGATGATATACCAGAAAGTAGCAGCGACGCAAGCTATGACCTAATACCCGATGAAATACCAGAACCAGTAGAAGAATAGGTCAATAAAAACAACAAGAAAAAGGGGGGATTAAGCAGGTAAAGAGATACCAGGTACCATTAATTTCCTTATTAAAAATAATTGAAGGGGGCAATCTAGATGAAATTTAAAAACTTATGGTTAATGTTAATTCTTTGTGGAATGTTAATCTTTGGCTTAGCATTGGCAGGCTGTGAGCCAGAAGAAGAGGTTGAGGATGAGGTAGAAGTAGAAGACGAAATTGAAGAGGAAGAAGAGCTTGATGAGGATGAAGTTTTGAGAGATGCTGCAGACAACTACTTTGCCCAGGTGGCCGAAGATAACAATATGACGGAACCTGATGATGTATATGATGCTTGGGATTATGATCCTGAATCCATTTTTATATTAGACATTAGAGGTGCTGATGATTTTGAAGAAGGGCATATTGAAGGAGCTTATCATAGTGGTGTGGAAGAAGTAGCAGATATAATGGAAAACATACCTCAAGATAAAGATGTCTATATTGCTTGTTATAGTGGTCAAAATGCAGGATACGTAACTGCTGCCTTGCGCATGGCAGGGTTTGAAAATGTTTCATCACTCCAATATGGGATTGATTATGGCTGGACTTACGAAGATAGAGGCAATTATGAACTTGACGGTTCTGGAATGAACGCAGCTGCAGATTTGGATTCCGTATCCGAGCCGGCCACCGATGAAGAAGAAATCCTCTGGGAAGCAGCTCAGGACGTAATCTCCACCGGTCCCAGCTGGATTACTGTAGATGAGCATGAAGAGATGCATGAATCCTTGGAATCAGATCCAGATTCTTATCATGTAGTAGATATCCGTGCCGCTGATGACTTTGCCGAAGGACATATTGAAGGAGCTGAAAATGTAGAATGGGCCGAATTCGATACCGTTATCGATGACCTTCCCACTACCGTGCCTGTTGTTGTAGCTTGTTATTCCGGCCAAACAGGAGCACAAACCACCGGAGTACTCAATATGATTACTTTCGACAATGCTTATAACTTACTCTATGGAGTAAGAGACGGCTGGGTTGATAGAAGTGACCTGCCTTTAGTGGAATAGTAAAAAAAACTCTTTTGCAAAATTGTCAAGCTTCAGCTTAAGAAATAGCTGCTGCTGCAACTAATAGAAATTCCCCCTCCCCCTGACCCCCTCCCTCCAGGGGAGGGGGAATTTATGTACCCGCCCCTCTAGTTGGGGAATTTATGCTTCTGCCTCTTTATTGGGGAATTTATGCTTCTGCCTCTTTATTGGGGGACTTTGTGTTATCCTCCTCATAAAAAAGCCTACCCCACCCCTTATCTCGAAAAGGGGTGGGGTAGGCAATATTTACGCTAAATCACACTTAAAGTTGCCGGTTTTTGAGCATATGAATAAAATCCATAATTAACTTGATATCTTCCAACTCCATCATACAAACATTGCCGATAATCATTTGCACTTTGGGTTCATACAGAAGTTCACGCAGTTCAGGAGTTATGCCTGCTATTACTCCTTCCACATCTTCCTGCTCCAAAATTAAGTAGCAAACTGATACTTCCAGTGAACCAGCCAAACTTTCAATAGTTTTCAAAGAAGGTTGAACTTTTGCTGCCTCCAGTTGGGCAATAAGACCCGAAGATAAACCTGACATTCGGGCCAACTGTTTTTGGGTTAATCCTTTTGCTTCCCTGTTCAGCTTTATTTTCTGGCCAATTACCCTCATTTTAGCAGGAGTGCTGATTAATAAGCTAACTGGAATGCTAAAGTAACGACAAATATTATATAAACTCTGCAGAGAAGGAGTGCGCTTCCCTCTTTCTACTTCACTCAAGTAAGAGAGAGATAACCCCAGTTTCTGGCTCATCTCCTCCAGTGAAATCCCTCTTTCTTCACGCAAGGCCCTAATTTTGTCTCCCAAGCCTTCAGCGCTAATAAAAGTGCAATCAGAATACCCCTTTTGGCTCTGGCTAAGCATTGAAACAATCCGGTCTATGGCTTTGGTTGTTAACTCTTTTTCCCCTTTTTCCACCTCTTCTAAATATGCCACTGGCAAATTGGTAGTTTCAGATATTTTCTCCAGCGACAAATTATTTTCTTCTCTGATTTTTTTTAAGTCAAACACAGGGGCACCCCCTTATTAAACTTTATTCTTAATAATATTTTACCACGAATACGAACATTTTCCAGTATGTAACACCCCTTTGTTTTTTTATAATAATACATATGTTTTTGCAGTTTTTCTTTTACTAATTCCCACAACTCTAGAAATACTATAGCTAATTTCTATATACACTATTTCTATTATATACTCCTAAATACCTCTATTTTTGTACATTATTGTTAAATTGTTATAAAGAATCTAAATATGATAATATAAGATAAGCAAGCTTATATTTTACATATACTTTTCGTTAAGGCATTTAATTATTAACTTTTGAATACTAATCCAGAACTAATTATAACTCATTAAAATAAGTATTCTTGAAGAGGAGGTATACATTGTCAGCCAAAAAATATAACGTTTCCCTGTTCGATTTAACCATGTGTTTTTCAGATGCTATGGACCTTATCAGTCCAGTAGTGGTCGACCATCACAAAAAAGTAGCCCTAATAGCAGATTATCTTGGCGAAGAAATTAATCTGCCTCCAGAAAAACAGATGGCTACTATCCTTTCAGGCTTATTACATGATAGTGGGGCTATTTCATTAAAAGAAAGGATAAACGCTTTGCAATTTGAACTTGAAACCCCTCATCAGCATTCTGAGATGGGCTATCTGCTTTTAAATGATTTCCCCCATTATAAAAACATAGCTGCCATTATTCGTTATCATCATGCCTCATATGAAGAAACCAAAGGCGATCCTAAAATACCCATAGAGAGCCATATCATCCACCTTGCAGATAGAATTAGCGTTCTTATTAAATCTAATGAGCCTGTTTTGACTCAAAAGCAAAATGTTGTTGATAAAATAAACGCTAAAAAAGGAAAATTATTCGACCCAGAAATAGTAGAAGTTTTTGAAAACATTAGCGAAAAAGAATCTTTCTGGCTAGATATATCCTCCCATAAAATAAACGAACTTTTAGCCTCAAGGGCCGAACAAACAAGTGAGATTGTTAACCTGGATATTAATGGATTACTAGATATAGGCAGATTATTTAAACGGGTAATTGACTTTAGAAGTGCATTTACCTCAACTCATTCTAGTGGTGTTGCTGCTTCAGCAGAAGCTATTGCCCGGCAAATAGGGTTTTCTAACTTAGAACAATTGGAAATGAGGCTAGCTGGATTTCTACATGATCTCGGCAAGCTTGCTGTTCCTAAAGAAATTTTAGAAAAACCAGGCAAACTAACTTCTGAAGAATATAGAGTTATCAAAACGCATACATACCATACTTACCGCACTTTGGAACGCATCCCGGAACTTAATACCGTAAAAGAATGGGGAGCCTATCACCATGAAAAACTAAACGGGAAAGGTTATCCCTTTCGCTGCTCGAAAGACGAACTAACCCTTGGCAGTAGAATTATGGCAGTAGCTGATGTTTTTACTGCCCTAACTGAAGAAAGACCTTACAGAGAAGGTCTGGGCAAAGAAAAGGTTAGAGACATAATCAGTGAAATGGTGGAAGGAAAAGCTCTCGATTCAGGGGTAGTTGAGATATTGTTCAATAACTTCCAAGAGATTAATGAATTACGGGCAGAAGCTCAAGACTTATCGAGGCAGGAATATCATGATTTACCAGCTGTTTATGGAAATTAATAGCTAATTGCCTACTGACTGCTTATAAAATAACTGCTTTTATCTTCAATTAAATTATCAGTCAATGTTTTCGTTGCGTTCAGGTATAGCATTTTCTTTAAAAAGCACTATAACTATTATTAGAACCACCAGAACTATCGCCGAAATCAGCCAAAAAGTAAATTCAGTACCAAGGGGCATGAGGTAAGCAAAAGAAGAGGTTCCTCCTGCCACCCCTAAAGATCTTATACTGCCAAAAATAGTAGTCATGACTCCACGCTGACTAGCCTGGATACTGGTAAACAGAGTATCAAGGGCAGGCATAAGCACCCCTACACCTACCCCGGCCAAAAATATAACCGGCCAGATAAACACCCAATCATCTACCAGGGGAACCATAGCCACAAACAAAATTGTTAGTCCTAGCCCAATAAGCAAAGTCTTTTTCACTTTGTATTTCAAATAAAACCATTCCGCAAACAAAGTAGTAAGCAAAAATGCTATTACAGGCAGTGAAACAACTATTCCCCTTAAAATAGCCCCAGCCTGAATGTTTTCCTCAAAAGATTCGCTGAGCCAGAACATAAGTCCGAAGAGAATATAAAGGCTTATGAACGAAATAACAAAACCTATTAAAAAAACTCCTTGCTTTAACACCTTAAACAAAGCTGAATAATCGCGTGTCATTTGCTGCCCAGAGGGTTGAACAGGCTCAATTAAATAATATACAGCAATAGCAGTAGGAATAGATACCAGGGGATATATAAAAAAAGGGCTGTACCAGGACAGAATTCCCACCAGAGAACCAAGGATAGGACCTAATATTTTACCTGTGCCACTAGCTGTTTCCATAAGCCCCACCGCCTCAGAACGCTCCGAGCTTTGAAAAATATCCCCGGCCAGAGTGATAGCCAGAAACATAGGAGCAGCACTTCCTATACCCTGCAAAACACGAGCAAAAAGTATTAAATTATAAGGATCTTCCGAATAAATACCAACAATACCAGCAATTAACCCTCCAAGACCATAGATCGCAAGGGAAGGAATAATTACAGCTTTACGCCCCCATAAATCAGCCAGAAAACCACCTATAGGACTTATAATCGCAGCCGGAACATTAACAGCAACTACCAGCATGGAGACTTGCACCATGGACACCCCTAAAGCTTGACGCATTTCCGGAAAAATAGGAATTAATATTGTGTTAGAAAGCACCATTATAAAAACAGTGGCCCCCAATGAAGTTAGCTTAATCTTAGTTTTAGTTTGCATAATGATATTATTTGCAAGGGCTCAAAACTTATTCAATGCTTGATCAGGTGGTTAAAAAGCAATTTAATTACTAAAAAGGTGGTGGACTTTATCCCGAGCCCTGTATAAAGCGTCCAGTTTGCCGTTTTTCTCCCAAGATCGGCGGCTTCGCCTATCGCCTATGGTCGGAAAAAACATTTCGTTGCGGTAATTATCCAATGTATGTTTACTGGTAAGAAAATTACCTCCAGGGCCAACCCGTTTGATTACCTCTTCTGCAAGGGTGTTTTCATTAACTTCAATGCCTTTTAGTGCTCGCATACACAATCCTATAATTTCATCATCAATAACCATCTGTTCAAAAGAGAAGGTACTACAAAAATCCAAAAAACCGGCAGCATCATGAATAAAATTAGCTCCCGCCAGTGCCACCATCATCGCTGAGGTAGCCTTTTCATAACCCGCCTGAACATCAGGCATTTTACTGTCACTCATTCCAGCAGTTGCATAAATGGGCAAATCATAAAATCTTGCCAATTGAACACTAGCAGCATTAAGAAGGCCCATTTCCACAGCCCCTGAAAGGTAACTACCATTCTTCATATCCATGGTAGAAGCCACAGTTCCATAAATAGTTGGCGTCCCCCTGTTTACTATCTGGGCAAGTACCAACCCGCTTAAAGTTTCCGCATTGGAAATAGCCAAAGTGCCGGCCAGAGTAACCGGGCCAGTCGCCCCTGCCATAGGTTCTGCAGGGCAAACCAGCGGAATACCTTGATAAGCAACTTCCATTAGTAAGCTTGCATATACGTCATCCATGAGCAAAGGGCTCATAACACAAGTAACCATGGAGACAAGAGGCCTTTTCCGGAGCTGTTCTGCTCCACCAGCCATCTCCTCAGCCATCTTAATTACTTCCCTAATGCCTTCAACAGTGTAAACTCCTCCCATCACATGCTTGGAAGTATTCATAAGCCCACACTGAAAGCGATTTACATCTACATTGGAAATATCCAACTCCAACGGGTAAAGGGGAAGCATAAAAAAATGGAGGTTATCCAGAGATTCAGCAAGCCTGGCTGCATTTTGTAAATCCTTTAAAGTAGCTCTTCTACGCTCACCGGTGTAGGGATCTAAAACATACAATACAGTACCGCCTGTCCCCATATAAGTACGATTATTTTTCAATAACAAATCATTATTTTCATCTCTTCCACTAAGGAGAATTTGCGAGGGCGCTGAAGCTATTGCGTCTTCTAACAAACTCCTGGGAATGCGAATTTGCGATGTGTTGCAATCCACTTCTGCTCCTGCTTCCTTAAACTTTTGCAGAACTTCCTTATTAGTAACCCGGATGCCTGTTTCCTCCAATAACCGAGCACTTAACTCGTGAATAACCTTAATGTCTCCTTCACATAAAGGTTTATATTGCCCTCCTTCCAACCCTCGCAGCGCATAATTCAACTTTTGCTCACCTCCACCACAACAGTTAATCCATGTCCTGCCCCCAAGGCCTTTTGGGAATAATTTTCAATACTCCTTAAAACATAAGCTAGCTGTGGTTCCATAATATTCGCACGAAAGTTTTCCAAGCCCAAGTTTTTATTTTTTTTCATTAAGTTGCACAAAAGCGTCCCTTTTTCAGCCCCTAATGAAGAATTTATTTGTTTAAAACATATCTCCACTTTCTTCCCAGCAAGTAAATTTTCCGTTAACATCACCAATCCATTCCATGCTTCCGCCAAGTTAGCATACCATATATTAAGAGTGTCAAAACCATTTCTGGGCTGATAAAAACACAAAAGCTGAGTCAAATCCGTGCAACGGCCTGGAGCCAGGAGAGAGTTTATCTGGGTTCGCAGGGGATGCGGGTAAGAAAAGTAATCACCTGTTTCCAGGTGCCTCCCCACCATTATGGAACGATCAAAAGCTATTAACACTTTGAAATTGACTCCTGACTGCCGAGATGCTTCACATAGTAGCTCATCTAGCACCCGGGGATGCATAAGCCGTAAAGAGAAAACCTCAAACTCTAATTGATTTCTTTCATTAGCTTCACGTAGATAAGAAAGAGTATAGGGCAAGTTATAATCCTCAAACAATTCTTCACCTGTTGGCCAATAATTTTGCCACTCGTAAGCATAGCAACCCAACCAATCGCCAATTATTAAACTACCATCATGCCCATGGCGACCTATATCCGCAAATAACTTGATTAATTGTTCATCACTACAATGAGAAAATGTCCCAAAATTACCCAGGTAAAGATCATACGAAGGTTCTTGCCTGACCGGTAGTTCTTCCAAAAAATCTGCTCGCATGAATCTTATATTCTCGCTTCCCTCAAACAATCTACTCCCCATATCCAACAAGCTGGCATTTATGTCAACTCCTGTGTATTCTTCCAATAAATCGCCATTCAATTTCCGCTGATATTCTCCACCCGCAGGATCTTTAATCGAGCCAAAAAATAGCTCATATCCATCCCCGGAACCACAACCCAAGTCTAAAATACGCAAGCCTTTATTTTTTCTGGCCAATAGTTTCTCCAAAAAAGGCCATGTATTGATCCTGATAATTTCCTCTTCCCAAAGAGTGCGCACATAATCATACTTTCCCTGTAAATTATTATTTTTGTGGTAAAAAGATTTTACAGCAGCCTGATCATAAGCACTGGTAACCAAAACTAGCTTGCCTCCCTTCTTCCCCCAATTAATCGATCAGCTATTGTTATTGCCTCAAAAGCATCTTCGCAGTATATATCTGCTTCAATACTTTTTGCAAACTCAGGGGAAGTAGGGGCTCCTCCTACAAAAACCCAAACCTCGCTGCGCAATTTTTCCTCCTGCAATCGCTTAATTGTATTTTTCATATATATCATGGTAGTATTTAAAAGCGCTGATAAACCCAAAAAATCTGGTTTCTCTTCACGAACCACCTCGACTATTTTTTCTGCAGGTACATCCACCCCCAAATCAATTACTTGAAATCCTGCACCTTTAAGCATAGTTCCAACCATGTTCTTCCCTATATCATGCTGGTCCTTTTCCACGGTAGCCAGGACAAACTTTCCCTTAAATAAACTGTTATCTTTACTGTTTAAATAAGGCTCTATAAGCTCCATAGTTTCACCTACTACCTCTGCAGCAGCCAGCATATCGGGAATAAAATATTCCCCTTGTTCAAATTTATGTCCTATCTCTTCCATCCCAGCAGCTAATCCATAAACAAGAATATGCTTCACATGGACACCACGCTCTAATGCTTCCACAACTAACTCCCTATTGGCAGGCTCACTTGATATTCCATGCTCGCTTTCACCTTCATCTTTAAAACACTTACCATGGATAACATTCCCCCTGATCTTTTCCAGTAACTCAAGCTCATCAGTCATTTAACCAGCAACCTCCTTCACTATTCCACCATTTCAAATAGTAAATTATATTCATTATTTCTCTTCATATTCTTGATTCTTTACTTAAAAAGTAATGAGGCTTGGAGTGAAAGAGTTTATTCGAAAAAATCCATTAGAGAATATTTTAAATTAGATATTACATGGAAATTAAAAAGGGGATAAAATAGCAACTTGCCGCATAAAATAAAATTATAATTTATTGGGAGGCATATATTCTTTGAGCGGAATTGCTGCAGTATGGGGAATTTGTGAAAGTTCCCCACTGGAAAAAATGCTTTTAAAAATTCAACATCGTGGTTCAAAAACAGAAGTATATCAGAACAGTCAACCATTAGTATTGGGTCATATATCTTCTTCTCAAGAATTTTTTCATACAAATGGCGAAGAAGTAATAGCTGGAGACGGAATTATGGTTCCTTCCATTGAAGCTTCCACCTTACTGGCAATGATCTCAGATCAAGGTCCCGAAATACTTTCAAAGCTGGGAGGTTCTTTTGCCTTACTGGCAAATACCAGAGAAGGGCCAATCGCTGCCAGAGATCGATTTGGGCAAAAGCCCCTGTATTTTGGCAAAGAAGGGGAGAACGTTTTCTTTGCTTCAGAATTAAAAGCACTTCCCGAAGTATGCCAGGATATAAAACCTCTTCCACCAGGCACCTTTTATCGTCCAAATACAGGAATAGCGCCCTACACAGGAAAAAATGAATTTGATGCAAAAGCCACACAGCTTAAAACAAAGGGAACTGCACAAAACCAATTGCAGGAAATGCTAGTCAGAGCAGTAGAAAAACGCCTCCCATCCAAAGGCAACTTAGGAGTTTTTTTAAGTGGAGGGCTTGATAGTAGTATTATTGCTGCTATTTCCAAATATCTCACCAAAGATGTACAAACTTTCACCGCCGGCTATAAAGAAAGCCTGGATTTGCGTCATGCAAGAAATGTGGCAAATTACCTTTCCACCAGCCATAATGAATACCACTACACTCTTGATGAAATTAAAGATATCCTTCCCAAGGTTATCTATCATTTGGAATCATTCGATTGCTCGCTGGTGCGCAGTTCCATCGCCAACTACATTGTAGCTCGCCTGGCCCGTCAAAATGGTATAGACTTTATTTTAGCAGGTGAAGGTGCCGATGAACTGTTCGGGGGATATCACTATCTCAAAGATATAACTCCCCTTGAGCAAACACAAGAACTAAAGAAATTACTCCTTGCCGGACATAACATTGGCTTTCAAAGAGTAGACCGCATGACTGCTGCTCATTCCCTGGACTGTGCTATGCCATTTATGGACGAAGATATCATCCAGCTCTCTTTCAGTATCCCCATCGAATGGAAAATAAATGGCCCTGAGCAACAAGAAAAATGGATTCTCCGGCAGGCTTTCACTGGATGGCTACCTTCGGAAATTCTCCACCGGCGTAAAGATGAATTTAGCCAAGGGGCCGGTTCTGCCCATCTAATGGAAGAAATTGCCTCTCAAGAGATAACCGATGCAGAATTTGCCCGCGAATGCAGACCTTTCCCGGGTTATACAATTACCAGTAAAGAAGAATTGCTATATTATCGTTTATTCCGCAAATTTTTTTCCCTGGAATCCCAATATGAAACAGTAGGGCACTGGCACGCTTAATAATATAAAGTTATGGATAAACAGATTTAGCCCAGTTTATCCATAACTTTATTAATATAACCTGGAATAGAATTTTTCTTCATATTTCTTTTTTCCATTAACATGTTAAACCTTAGCTGGAGTTGGTTCCATCGCTTCTTCAGTTTTTCTTCTTCCTGGCTATCGTCACAACAAGCAATCATGCTTTGCAATGAAACAAGTTCTTTTTTCAGCTGTAACTCTTCCGGCAAAAAATCGTTATTTTTTAGCAGAATATATGCGCCCCGCAAACTTTCATCCACCCGGGAAAGGTCTTCTACTTCCAGGGGCTTCCCCTTTCCTGGCAGATCATCAAATACCCCTTCCTTTTGCGCATCCTGAATCTTTTGTTCTGCTATAATTTCGATTATATTCATAACCTCTTCACCCGTTGTATATTTATCTTTTTCTATTCAGCATTTAACTCATCATACTTATCCAGAAGAAAAGCACTGCTAGCAAATCCCGGTCCACCGTCCAATAACATTACCAGCGTACAAAGTTCTGCTAATTCTTCGCGGGTAACACCGGCATCTATTGCATCCTGCAAATTTCTAACCATACAATGCTCACAACGTTTAACCATAACCACAGCCAAAGCTATTAAGGCTTTCTCCTTCTTTCCCAGAGCTCCTTCTGCCTTAGCTTGTTCGGCAAAACTCCAAAACTTCTCCATATGCTTCGGCAATTGCTCTCCCAATTGTTGACCGCCGTTTTCCAACAACTTCAGCATTTCTTGAGCGTTCATTCTTCCCCTCCTTACAATAACAACGGTGTCATATTTATCTGATTAGTAACATTCATTTACATTTTAATTAACCATCCGCAAAGTTGTCAAACTAAAGGTGACCATATCCTAAATTACCACCTACACCAGCAAGATAATGGCAGAAATGATAATAAAGAAGATCAGACAAACCAGGGCGGTATACCCCATAAAATCTCTGGGTTTGATATCCATTAACTGAGCCGCTATTGGTAGAAAAGTTAAGGTCCAGAAAGGATTAATCAAATTAGTTAAAGAATCTCCGTAAGCAAACCCTATAATCGTTTTGCCCATGTCGGCATCCACCAGGCTGGCAGCCTCCATTACCGGTGGCCCTACTACCAACCATTCCGCTCCTCCCGAAGGTATAAAGAGGTTAATTATAGCCGCAATAACAAAAGAAAACCAGGGCAAAGTAACCTCAGTAGCAAAAGTCAGCAATCCTTCGGCAAAAACCGTGGCCAACCCCGTGTGCTGAAAAATCCCCATTACACCACCAAATAAGGGAAACAGGACCACAATTTCAGCGGCCCCACTCATGGCGTTCTTCAAAGTTTCCATAAATTTGGCAGGCCTCCACTGGAGCAAAATCCCAAAACCAAGCATTAAAAAGGCTATTGCGGGTAAACCAAACCCTTCTTCCATCATAACCCCGGCAAAACCTACTATACATAATAAAAACAAGAAAATACTGAGCACAGGAGAATTGTTTAATTTTTCTACAGCTGACATTGAACTGGTATCAACTTTGGAGGAAAAGGCATCAAGACTACTTTCGCCGGGAGGACCGTACTTTTTCTCATACTGTGCACCAGCATCCCATTTTTCATCCACTTGCTTGGGACGCAAATATAAAACCAGTAAAGGAAGTATAATTAGCACAGAAAGAATAAGAATCAAATTAGTAGTAGTTAACAAAGTTTCAGTAATAGGAATAACATCGGAAATTATGCCCCTGTCAATATAAGATTGGGCAGTATCGCGGGTAGCCATCATCAGAGCTGCCGAAGAAGAAAGACCCCCGTGCCAAACCAGCAACCCGGAATAAAAGGCCGCAATAGCAACCCGGTAATCTACACCTTTAACTCGCTTACAAACTTCTACCGCCAAAATAGCCAATATTGGAGCCAAGCCCCAATTAATTAACATCAATAAAATTGAAACAATGGTAAGGAAAAAATAAACCTGCCACGGTTTCTTTATATAAGTAGACAACTTATTAAAAAAGCGCACAAAGGGAGGCGATATTCCTATGGTGTAGCCAAAAGTTAACACCATGATCATTAAAATTGCGAATGAAAGTATTTCTGGATCAAAAACCCCCATAACCCATGATTCAGCAATATTCATAGGTCCTGCCCCGACAAGTATTGCTGCCAAAACGATAGCCAATATAGTAAAAAGCAAGGCTACGATGAATGTATCTGGAAGGATTCTTTTTACCTTATCAGCAAAGAATATTCCCATTCTTTCCAGCATGATATAACCTCCTCCATTTTATGTACTTAATAAAACCCATTTTCTACTCAATTTTTAAATAAGCAATATAAGAGGCAAGCTTTACCAGAGAAATAGTTTCTCATTCTTCACTTCAGGCCAGGTTTATGTATAAAAAACCATATAATTACCCCCTTTTCTCATAATTTTTAACCTTCCTTCATCCTGAAGAAAATTTCGTTTTAATAAATTGTTTTTGATTTTTGAAAATTTTCAGCTTAAATTGAAGTTCTACATATTGTTGTTAAATCCTCCTTGAATTCACAAAAGTTGTTCATTGCAATAAAAAGTGTTTGAATATAAGCTAGGACATCTTTTTAAAAAAATATCTTTTAACTTCACGGAAGTGGTAAACAGCAAATCTTTATTCTTTTAAAATGTGATATAAATAACTATTCTAAATAGGTTGACAACTTTAAAATCTTTCAATACCATATTAATCAACTACCATTAAACAGTTTATATAGTGCATTATTAAAATTTATGATACATGGAGGTGGTTAAATGACCGGTGAAAAAAAGTATCTTTTGCAAACAAAATGCACAAGCAGTGCCGAAGAACATGACAGCGAAAGATGGATTGATGAAGAAAAATTTAACGAGATTAAACAAAAAGCAGGAAAAGCCTCTGAAGGATGTAGTGTATGCAGTCAAATCATAAAAGATGAAGAGGGCAATGTTCTTTTAAAAATAGAAGGATGTTAAAATTACCAGCAACAAAGACAATTAAAAAACAAGGCTGTTTCACAAGCAGCCTTGTTTTTTAATTTAAGGAATATTTTGCTTCCCATATCTTAACTTTTTGCTGCAGCCCTTTGCGCTGAAGATTCTGGTAGAGGATCACTAAAGGAAGGACGCCTGGTTGCCTTTTCAATATATGGGACAAAAGCATTCATAATAAGAATAGAAAATGCCACTCCCTCGGTTGGGGGTAAAAGCAACCTGAACAAAACTATTAATACCCCTATAGCTACCCCGAAAATTAATTTCCCTTTGGGCGTTATAGGGCTTGTTACCCAGTCGGTAGCCATGAAAAAAGCTCCCAACATTATTCCTCCAGTGAAGATATGGTAAAGAGGATTTTCTCCGGCAATAAGAGTCAAAACAAAAACCGTTGCTATTATGGCAACCGGAATGTGCCAGTCAATATGTTTGCGTATAAGTAAATAAGCCGCTCCCACCAAAACCGCCAAAGGAGAAACCTCCGCCATGGCTCCTGCCACATTTCCTACTGGTATTCCAACAATAACCTCGCTCAAGGCTGGCATCTCCATTCCACCATGGTTAAGCATGGCTAAAGGCGTAGCTTGAGTTACTCCTTCTACAGGTATCAGTTGGGCCTGGTTCAAAAAAGGAAGCCACTGAGCTATAAAAAATATTATTATATAGCCTCCCAGAGCAGGATTAAAACGATTCCAGCCCAAGCCACCCATTAGTTCTTTAACAAGGCCTACGCCTAAAATAGTAGCAATGGATACTGTCCACCACGCCGTGGTGGGAGGAAAAACTAGAGCTACTAAAAGCCCTGTTAATAAAGCGCTGAAGTCATGCAGGGTCACCGGCTTACTTAGCAACTTACGAAATACAATTTCAGCAACAGCTGCGGCGACTAAAGCCGCCACTATATTTACTAAAGCATTCTGTCCAAAAAAGTAGATCGCTACAATTGTCACGGGCAATAATGCAATAAAAACATCTCGCATCGCCGTTGGTATTTTTTTACCAGACTTAAGATGAGGCGGAGCTGTTTTTATCAACGCTGGTTTTTTCAACGGTTGTCCCTCCTTCTAAGCTTTTTTACGCTCAAGTTTCTTAATTTCTATTTTAGCTCTCTGGATAAGCTCCACTATGGGACGGTTGGCTACACAACTAAATGCACATATTCCACACTCTATGCAATCCTCTATATTCCACTCCTTTGCCTCCTCCAGCATCATGGCCTCTGCATAGGTGCTAATCATGTTAGGATACAACCAGATAGGACATTTAGATACACACTCACCACAACGCACACAATCTTCATATCTGCTTTCTTTTTCGATCATCTCAGGAGGCAATACCAGCAAACCGGTATTGCTCTTGATCAGAGGCACTTCCAAATTATCTTGAGCTAATCCGGTCATAGGGCCGCCTACAACAACTTTGTGATTGTCAAGCTGGTCCAAATTAACACCGCATTTCTGCAAAGCATATCCGATGGGGGTGCCAATTTTAATCAGGTAGTTGCCAGGCTCAGAAACTTTAGGACCACTAACTGTGACCACGCGTTCTATCAGGGGCTTTCCATGAACCACTGCTTCATAGGCAGCTATAGTAGTACCCACATTGCGCACAATACAACCAAGCTCTGCCGAACGAGCCCCGCGTGGTACGTTCCTTCCAGTAATAGCTTTAATCAGATGAGATTTAAACCCTTGCGGATATTTTACTGCAAGGGGTACTACCTCTATAGAATTGTCATTGCCAATAGTTTTTTTTACGGCTTCAATAGCATCGGGCTTATTCACTTCTATCCCAATATAACACTTGCTAGCTCCGATAGTTCTCATTATAATACGGGCCCCAGTTACAAGTTGCTGGGTCTGTTCTGCCATCTGGCGATGATCACAAGTTAAAAATGGCTCACACTCTGCTCCGTTCACCAGGAGAGTATCAATGGGCTGCGACTGGTTGATGTTCACAAAGGTAGGAAATGCAGCACCACCCATACCGACCAAACCAGCTTCCTTGATGGCCTCTTTTAATTCTTCCACATCCATTTCTTCCGGGTTTCTCTCTACTTGAGGCTTAAACTCTATGTTATTTTGATCTGTTTCGATCACTACACTTTCAACCTCGCTGCCATCATAATAAGGGCGCGGTTCTACAGCTTTTACTATCCCTCCAACACTGGCATGAACGGGAGCGCTAACATATTCTTCTGACTCGCCAACTTTTTGCCCTACTTCAACTTTATCACCGCTTTTAACCAACGGCGCACAAGGTGCCCCTCCATGCTGCACCATAGGTATTATTACCTCATCTGGTGCCTCCATTACCGTTATGGCCTTACTTTCTGTATAACTTTTATAATGAGGGATATGCGCTCCACCTTCAAAAGTTCTAACCTCCACTTGAACACCTCCTTGTTTAGCTTACTTCTTAGATTTTTGAACTTCTTTCAATTTATCCTGCACATTCCGGCTCTTGAAATGGTTTATTCCAAGAAGCACACCCGCAATAACCAGTACTGTAGGCGTAAGAGGCAAGGCATTCCATAATCTCATGCCTACCGAAAGCTGAGGATCCACCGGCAGGTCATATTTCTCCGGACTTTCACTTAGCACAGTGATAACCCTTAAACCTCCCATTTCTCCTTCGCCG
Organism: Syntrophomonadaceae bacterium; assembly: GCA_003554535.1. The sequence goes on from PWGT01000171.1 coordinate 18,607, forward strand.
TAAACACGAGCATCTTCGTAACCTTGCTCACGCAGCTTTTCAGCCCTCTCCAATGCCTTCCGGAGCATTACTTCCCTTTCTCCAAACTTAATAATCCGGGAAGTACAAACTTCCGTGCAAAAAGGTTGCTGTCCTTCTTCTATGCGGGAAGCGCACATTGTGCATTTAGCAATATGCCCTGTACTCCGGTTAAAACGAATTGCGCCAAAGGGACAGTTGGTTACACAGTAATTACACTCCACACACAAGTCATTATTAATAACTGTTAGATCCAGGTCATTTTTATGGCAAGCCCCAGTGGGGCAAGCAGCTACGCAAGCAGCATCCTTGCAATGCATACAGGCCCGCTTTTTATTATTCCTGCTCACGTCCGGAAAAGTCCCTGTCTCTGTAGTATCTATTTCAGTGCGGTTTACTCCCCATGGCAGGTCATATATGAGCTTACAAACTACCGTACAAGCATCACATCCCACGCAAAGGGACTGATCAACCAGCATGGCGGGCTCATTTACTTTTGGCATCTATTTATCCTCCTTTCTTCATCTAATACCTGCTAGGCTTTATAAACCTTAACTCCAAAGTCCGTCATACAGGCTCCCATACCGGGATCTTTTAATTCAGCCATCTCTTCAAACGACATATGCGGAATAAGGTCACCGTCATTGGCTCCCTGCTGATAAGCTATTGTCTGACTCTTGCTCCAGTGTCCAAAACCATGCATAACCTGCACACAGTCTTTGCGAATACCCTCAATAAGCTTTGCTTTTAACTTAATCCGTCCGGCTCTCGACTCCACATATACCTCGTCTCCGTCTTCGATGCCCAATTCTTGTCCTAGTTCTACGTGCATTGTGGCATGGTTTTCAGGGTACATCTCCATAGCCAGCGGATTGTTCTGGGTTTGGGTCATCTTGTGAATAGCCGGGCGACTTATAAGAAAGTTATAGGGATACTCCTCATCTGGCTCTTCCCGCCTGGGATGCCAATGCGGTAAAGGATCAAACCCTTCCTCTTCAAAGCGAGTAGCATACAGCTCAATCTTACCGCTAGGAGTATTAAATTCAGTAGTGGGCTCAAATTCCTTCTGAGTTTCATCTTCCCAGATTCCGTGCTCACTGTTAGCCAGTTCATCCCAAGAAGTCCCCAGGGCATTTAATTGTTCCTCTTTTAGTTTATCTCCATCAACACCTTCAAAATATTCTCCATAACCCATAGCTTCCGCTAGTTGAGTAATAATAGTTCCAAAGCCCTTTGTATCGTATTCATCATATTCATTCAAGTCATCTGCAGGAAGACGAACTGCCAGTTGAGGGTATAAGCTGTGGTACCCCCTGTCTCCAAAACCATCGATCTCCAACCAATGTGGTTCTGGAAAAACTATGTCTGACATGTAAGCCATTTCTGAAGGATAAATTTCACAAGTAACAACAAAATCAAGTGAAGCCATTGCTTCCAGAAACTTGTTATGATCCGGAAACGACATGGTATTGTATCTTCTTACCAGTGCCGCCTTTAAGGGGTATGGATCCTCATTCAAGATACCATAAGGCAAAGTGGCAAAGTTGCCGTTTATTTCGCTTTGGAATATTGGATTATTCTGATCATAGCGATCAATGCGTTTCTCCGTTGCTTCAGAAAGCTCTAGGTGATCCGGAAGTGGGAAAACATCATCGAATCCTGGCATACTGGGATTGCGAGGCAAAATAGTGCCTCCACGGCGATCAATCGTCCCCACCAGGGCATTAAGTATTAATTGAGCCTGAGCCAACCTGGTGCTATTAGCATAATTAGGACCAGCAGCATCACGTTTGTGGCTGGGAATATGCGCCGGCGGGTTTTGGGCAAATTCACGCGCAATACGAACAATGTCTTCGCGGTCAATTCCTGTTTTTTCAGCAGCCCACTCCGGGGTATATTCTTCGGCAAACTCTTGCAATTCTTCAAAACCATAAGTGTAATTATTAACATATTCCTCATCATACAGCTCTTCTTTGACAATTACATGAATCATGGCCAAGCAAAATGCCAGATCCGTACCGGGCTTGATGGGAAACCATTCATGAGCTTTTGTAGCTGTTATAGACTGATAAGGATCCAGCACTACCAGTTTGGCTCCATTTTCCAAAGCTCTAGTAACATTTCGTACCTGCATATTCTTACCTTTTCCAAGTCCATCCCAACCAAAGGAAAGAATATATTTGCTGTTTTCCACATCATAAGTCCAGGGTTTAGGTCCTCCTGTAACCATAGCCCGCCATGCGGCTTGTTGAGTGGTAAAACAAGTGCTCTGGTGAGCTATAAAATTAGGAGTGCCAATAGCTTTACCCAGTCGCACTGAGTAATCATGGCTACGGTTAAGAACCATAAAGGTTTCGGGGCCGTATTCCTCGATAGCCTTGTTTAAACCCTGAGCTGCTTCTTCAATAGCCTCATCCCATTCAATCTCTTCAAACTTAGGATCAACTCCTTTTCCCTTTTCCGGGTTGGTTCTACGCAAGGGCTTTTTTAAGCGATCAGGATCGTAAAGTGTTTTAATGGCACTATGAGCTTTTACGCAAAGCCGCCCTCCTTCTTCCTCCGGGTTAAAGGGATCACCGGCAGCTAAATCATAAGGATTGCCTGCCAAATGTACCACTCGACCATCTTTAACATAAGCCTTCATGGCACAATTGGCACTGCAAACAGCGCAAAAAGTATTTACAACCTCCTCTGCTCTTTCTTCCACCAGGCTGTGCCGTTCCTGGGCACGGGCAAAACTGGGAATAGCCAGGCCCTGGCCGGCTAACATACCTGCGCCAGCCACTGCCCCAGTACCCGCTGCTGTTTTAAGAAAGTTTCGGCGATTCAATTTAAATTTGCTTCTTTGAGTACTGCTCACCTTTCTTTGCCCTCCTTTATATAAAAATTAATATTCTTCATAGTACTTTCTTTCCTCTTCTAAAAATGATAAACAATGACCAGACACAACCCTATAAAAATCAGCATAACGATTTTGTGAAATATCTCTCATTAATTCAGGGATCCATCGCCCCAAATGCTGGAGAAAAAAACCACGAGCATCCTCAAACTCACCTTCAACTAATAAGTGAGCCATAAAAGACATTTCCACAGACACATGGTCTTCCAGGAAAGCCTGTTTGTCCATGTACCAGCCCCTTTTCGCATAAAAATTTTTAACTTCTACCCAGGGCTCTTGTTTCAATAACGGTTCTTTGCCCCGGTAAACTGATTCATAAGGCCTAACTCCATCCCAAAGATGAAACAGATGAGTAAACTCGCTGTTTAAGCGTTTTTCCAGTGATTCACTATTCTCTTTCTCCAACCAGGTTTTAAAAAAATCATGCATTTCCCACAAATGACTTTCTTCATGGGGAAACGATTCTTCTATAAAATCTAAGTACTTATGGAGATCTTCCAAAGTAGTTTTTTGGAAAAATAACCGTGAATACAACTGATAGTGTAAAATGGCTGCATCCCTATTAATGAGCAAATTTATGCCTCCAGATTAAGCTTTTATTTAGTTTGTAATTTAGCCTGTCTCTGCTTGTTTAAATATTTGATTAGTAAAATAATACTGATATGTTCTTAACCTTTTATGCCGGAAAAATCACAATAAATCCTATAAATTTGCTTAAATAGTATTTCCTATTTTTATACAATCACAAAATAGCAAAAACATTAGCAAACAGGCTAGAAGAACCTAACTTGTTTATTGTTGTCATAATTTTAGAACCTTTAAACAGTCTTTCTGGATTATGGATGTAAAACTTTCTTTAGTGCCCAAATTTTGTCACCCTCTGGATGTCACTAGAAGTGTAACATCGAAATTTTCGATATCATATCATTAATAACTCTTAATTCACATACATTGACGTATGCTATCAAAACATAAGATTGGTGTCAATGGAAACGATTTTTTAAATGTGATCGATTTTTAAAATAAACTTCTATTTGTCTTAGGGCAAATTCCAACACCTAAAAAAACAGAAATTATTAATTGCGTAATTACAGGGATACTTATACTGGATAAAAAAAATTAACGGGAATGTTTACGAAAAACACTTACCAGTGCTTGCTGGGGAATGTTTTCAAGTGCCTCTTTGGCAATTTCGTGAGGATTAAGCCCACTAACACCTCGTGGGCGAAGTATTTTCACTCGCACAGCTTCCATTATACGGGAGAGATCCAGTTCGCGCGGGCATCTTGCAGCACAAGTAAAACAAGTAGCACAAATCCACGGAGTTTTACTTTCCAGCACCTCCTGCTCTCGGCCATTCTGCAAGTGCAACATTATTTCCCGGGGCATAACATCCATGGCTGAAACCACCGGGCATCCGGCAGTACATCTTCCACACTGGATACAAGCATTTACATCCTGGCCACTTCTCTCCATAATTTCAGAACGAATTTTTTCATATGAACTTTCCTGGGTTTTCATTATTGGACTACCTCCTGCGCTGCAAGGTTTAGTGCTTCCGCCAAGGGTTCGCTAAAATAGGCAATTTTAATTTTACCTTCTTGCACTTCGGAAGTCTGGCTTAAATTATAGTGACAGAGAGGACAAGCTGTAACCAACTCTTCCGCCCCCGCCTTGAGAGCCATTTTAATAACATTTTGCGATGTATTAGTCATTACTTCCTTTTCAGTTAATGATAAATAGGCACCACAACACTTGTTACGAAAAGGATAAGTAATTACCTCCGCACCAAGAGTTTGCAAGAAATCTTCCATGATGCGGGGTCTTTCCGGATGATCAAAATTCATCTCCGAAGCTGGGCGAAGCAACATACATCCATAATAGGCAGCCATGCGCCTCCCACTTAAAGGATTTTCTATTTTTCTCTTCAGTTCTTCCCATCCCAAATCATCACGTAGTACCTCTAAAAAGTGAAGCACCCTGTTTTTTCCGGGATATGATTCTTCCAAATACTGGCTAATTTTGTCCCGGGCTTCTTTATCCGCCTCCATCCTTTCACTGGTCCGCTTGAGAACATGGTGGCAAGCAGAACACAAAGAAACTACAGGTGTTTCTTTAGCATTAAACAAAGTCCGAGCAGGAGAAATTAAGGTAACATATTCATCTTGGGCCAGGGGATAAACTGCTCCACAACACTGCCACTCTTTTATCTCCCTTAAATTTATCCCCAAATACTCCGCTGCCTGCAAAGTAGTTTTCTCCATCTTCAAAGCATATTTATCTTTTAAAGTGCACCCCGGAAAATAGAGATACTCCACTACTACACCTCCATTAATTCTATCTATGCCTTATTAAATATAAGTTCTTCATTAAATACCCAGAACCCTTTAAACTCACATAGGAAGAAAGTAAAATTTATATAGTTGGATTAACATATCCAAGTTATTGCTGATAATCAGCTAATAAATTTAACGCTCTTTCTACATCTTTTTTATGTACTTCTATCTTAACACTGGCCAATAAAGAAGGGTGGGTAAACACCCCTGTACCACCAAAACCTCTGGCAGGAGAGGTTTTCAACCGGCATTTGAGGCCATGGCGATTCAAATAAGAAAACATGGCCTGGGCTTCTTTCATAGCATGACCGCTAGTTTCGTAAACAAGTTCCCAGTTTTTTTTATCAGACCAATAAAGGTAAATACCTACTGCTACCACTGCCACCAACAACAGGTAATTCATCTTAGCACCCCTTGCATTTTAACTAATTATCTCCTCAAATGAATATTAACAAAACTTCCTGAACCATCTTTTGCACTCCGCGAACCTGCCCTTCAATACAGCGCAGGCTTTGTAAAATTTCTTCTTTGTGGTCCTGTTTGACTATATTATCCCCTCAAATAACCAGGCTCTACTTTTGCTCTTTTCAACCTGGTAGAGTTAAGCACCACGTTAATTGAACTGGCTGCCATAGCTGCTGCCCCGATGATGGGATGAATCAACCCCAGAAAAGCTGCAGGAATAGCTATGCCGTTGTAAAACCATGCCCAAAAATAATTCTGCTTAATCTTGCCAAAAGTAGCATTAGAAAGGTTAATAGCTGTAACAACTGCGCTTAATTCACCACGAATTAAAGTAATATCTGCAGACTCGATAGCTATGTCTGTGCCTGTTCCCATGGCAATTCCTACATTAGCCTGTTTTAAGGCAGGAGCGTCATTTATACCATCCCCTACCATGGCTACTGTATTGTATTTCTCTTGCAATTTTTTAACTTCATCCACTTTTTCATGGGGTTGCACTTCAGCCAGAACATGGCTAATACCCACTTTTTGAGCAATAGCACTTGCAGTTCGCCAGTTATCTCCGGTAATCATGGCTGTACGGAGGCCCATTTTTTCTAACTCACCAATTGCCTGCATAGAATCTTCTTTTAAAGTATCAGCAACAGCTATGATTCCAATTATTTCTCCCTCAACTGCTACCAGCATGACAGTTTTGGCTTCATCCTCTAATTTTTCCATATCACCCTGGTAAGCCTCCGGTTCTATTTGCATTTCCTTCATTAATTTTTGACTGCCTACTAACACGTCTTTTCCTTCTACCACGCCTTTAACTCCCCTGCCCGTTATAGCTTCGAACTTTTCCACATCTGCAAGATGCAGAGCTCTTTTATGAGATTCTTCGACCATAGCTTCCCCCAGAGGATGTTCCGAGGCTGCTTCAATGCTTCCGGCATAATACAATACATCATTTTCCGTAAATCCAGAAGTTGTTATCAAATCGGTTACTTCCGGTGTGCCCCGCGTAATTGTGCCCGTTTTATCAAAAGCAACAGCCCTCACATTTTTAACAGTTTGAATAGCTTCACCTTTCCTTATCAAAACCCCTTTTTCAGCCCCCAGCCCACTACCAACCATAATTGCCGTAGGTGTAGCCAATCCAAGAGCACAGGGGCAAGAAATAACCAGCACTGCTATAGTTGCAAGCAAAGCCAGGGAAAACAGGGGCAAATCGACCACACTCCAGGGAAAATTGAAAAACTCTACTATAGAAATGTGAAACTCGGGAAAAGCCATCCAGGAAAGAAAAGCAAGCACAGCTATTAATAATACAGCCGGCACAAAATATCCAGTTATTTTATCGGCAAATTCTTGAATAGGAACTTTGGATCCCTGGCATTCTTCCACCATTTTAATTACCTGAGACAGAAAAGTATCTTTGCCTATTCTGGTGGCCTCAACTTTGAGCAGGCCCTGTTTGTTAATGGTAGAGCCAAGCACCTCATTCCCTTTAGCCCTCTCCACTGGTAAAGACTCCCCTGTAGCCATTGATTCATCCACACTGCTTTCACCTTCTACAACTACTCCATCAGTAGGAATTTTCTCTCCGGGACGGACCACCATAATATCTCCTACCCTAACTTCTTCCACCGGAACCTCCACTTCTTCTCCTTCTACCAGGACGCGGGCTTTTTTGGCTTCCATTTCCAGGAGTTTTCTAATAGCCTGGGAAGCCCTGCCTTTAGATTTTGCTTCCAAAAACCTCCCCACCAGATGCAGGGTCATTATAGAAGCAGCCATTTCCACAAAAGAAGTTACAGGCATCCAAAAAGCCAGAGAATTTAATAAGTAGGGAATCAAAGAACCAAGGGTTACCAGAGTATCCATATTGGGGCTTAGATTACGGATGGAATTAAAAGAAGCTTTGTGAGTTTCCCACCCGGCAATAAATATAACCGGAAAACCCAGGACATATATTATAGGCAAATAATAAGGTATCTCCACCACAAACATATGAATCATCATTAAAACCATAATGGGAGCAGCAAAAGCCACAGCAAACCACATGCGCTTTGCCGCATGAGCCATTGCCTCTATTTCCTGATCCTTTGTCTCTTCTCCTGCTTCTTCTTCAACCACCTCATAACCACTATCGCGGACAATTTTTTTTAGTTCGGCAACACCAACAGCAGCAGGATTATACTTAACCATAGCTTTTTCTATAGCAAAATTAACATTAGCCTCTTCCACTCCCACCAATTCACTAAATCTCTTTTCCAACCCCTGGGCACAGTTGGCACAGCTCATGCCTTTTATTTTGAAATTAAAGGTAGTTGGCATCTCTTCTCTGTCAATTCTGGCCCCATATCCTGCCGACTCTACCTCTTCTGCCAACTTTTTATGATCAATTAGATTCGGATCATATTCCACATAAGCTTTCTCCACTGCAAAATTGACCTGAACTGAATCAACCCCTTCCAGGTTTTGCAAATTCTTTTCTACTCTTTGGGCACAACTTGTACAACTCATACCCGAAATTTCAATAACAGTTTTTACCGAATCATTCCTTTTAGAAGTCTCTGCCATGATATCCCCACCTAATCATAAATTATTCATCATTGCAATTAACACATAGATAAACACATTTGTTTATATTTCCATCCCCCCATGGGGTATGGAAATAAAGTATAATACATAATCCCTACAAAATCAATAGGAATAATAAGATATAAAAACTGAAGAAATCCTACATGGAGAATACTAAGAGATAATATTAAAACCAATTTTATAATCTAAAGCATATTTTTATCCACATAAATAGTAAGTTTGCCTAAAAAATTCACATAGCTGCCCAATTCGTTATCGTACCACCCAAATATCTTGGCATGGGTTACTGGAATATTGATATCGTGGTGCGCCTCTATTCCTTGTTCCCTTAAACTTTTAGCATATACTGGCATAAAACCCGTCCTGGTATGATTTTCTATTCCTTCTATAACTATGGCAGAACGGTGTCCAATCATATCAGAAGAAACATTCTGTTTTTCATTGAATTCAAGCATGCCTTTTTGAGGACCCTGAGCAGATTTTTGATAGATCTCGTTGATCACACTTCTATTCAAAATAGGTTCCCCGGCTTCATCCAGCAGCGTATTGAAAGTAATATTAAGGACGATAAGTGAAGAAGTGTTAACAGGAATTCTTACTGAATCAGCCATAAACCCAATTTCACTTATTTCCGGAAGAATATTTTCCAATGCAGAAGCCGCTCCTGTGGAAGTAAGAATAATATTATTGAATACAGACCGGCTCCTTCGTAAATCCTTGGCATCAGCCTTGGGAACTGCATCAAGGATATTTTGATTGTTGGTAGCAGCATGAACAGTGGACATAGAACCGGTTATAATGTCTGCTGTTTCTCTATTTTCCAGCAAAGGCTTGACCATATGAGCCAATCCGGTAGTAGTGCAACTGGCTGCAGAAATAATATGATGTTCGTTAGGATCATAATCAGTATGATTTATTCCATAAACAAACATAGCGCTATCAGAAGGCATCCTTTGGGCAGTATCCTTTATTTTAAAAGGTGCACTCACCAGGACTTTTTCCGCTCCCGCTTCTAGGTGCCCCCGGATACTACCATTTGGCTCCTCAGCCAATAAAGTAGGATCAAGAAATACCCCACTGCATTCAACCACCAGGCGAACATCTTCTTTGGCCCAAGGGATCTCCCGAGGATTCCTAGACTTAGTTATAACTTTGATGGGAATGCCATTTATCTCAAAAATCCCTTCCTCCTCATCAATTATCTCAATATTACACGTTTTACCGGAATAACCATAAAGGAAAACATCCAGAGAACCATAGGTGGAATCCTTAACCAGGTAATCGATAAAATCTTCAACTCTTCTACCTACTTTGCGGCCTGTATTAATAACAAAAGCATCAAAGTGACCTTCATTCAGATGATTCCACAAGGTAAGCTTCCCAATCCTACCAGCCCCATTAATCCCAAGCTTTCTGGTTCCTGTTATTTTGTTATCTGTGGGTTCCATATTTACCTCCCTGAAGAAAAACTATTTTAAAATTAAGTTTCATCCATCTCAATATATTAAAGATAAATGACTCCTGCCCCCCCATCCAGGGAAATGACATCTCCGGTAGCAAGATCATGACCATTAACACTGCACTTTTTCTGAGCTTCATTTACTACTAGCTCTTTACAATTTACAATGCATACTTTACCTAATTTTTGAGCGGTTACTGCTGCATGTGAAGTCACCCCGCCACGACTGGTAATCAATCCGTCGCACATGAATATTGCCTGAATATCATCGGGAACCGTGTCAGGCCGAATCAGTATATGGTAATAATCAGGATAATTCTCCTGATTATAGTTTAAATCATCAATATCAAAACTTACTACACCAGTTAAACAACCTCCCCCAATACCAATACCTCTACCCAGAATTTGTTCTTCTTCAGGCACATAAAAGCATTCCATACCCTCATCCTGAGGAGTTATATTCTGTTCCCTAATCTGCAACAGGTAAAGATCCTCAGGATTTTCTGATTCAAATGTAAACTCAATTTCTTGATGATTAAAGCCATACTTATCCTTTAGCTCAGTAGCAATTTCATGCAAACGCTGGTAAACATGGGGGAATTCTGATTGAAGTGATATTTCGCAATCCTTATATTCATCCTCCCGCTGCACTTCAGAAACCGGCATAGTATATACCAACCCTGAAACTACATCCTCACCTTGACTGCAGACGGTAAAATCACCATAAAGGTTAATACCCGGTTTCTTCAACTTGGGATTATGGGTAAATGCTACTCCTGAACCCGAATGACTGGAACGGTTGCCCATTACCATTTTTTGGATAATAACCGCAGTTCCCCACTCATCAGCTATTTGCATATGTCTCCGATAAGCTTTAGTTCGATCAGAATTCCAGGACTCAAAAACATTTCTAATAGCATTTCTTAACTGTTCCCAGGGATCTTCTACTATTTCTATTCCCCTATCAAGCAAAACTGATTTATATTTATAAGCCAATTCTTTCATCTGGTCAGCACTAAAATAAATTTTGCGACTCACCCCATACGTACCTTTGTGGCTGGCCATAACTTCATCGAAAACGTCCCTGTCAATCCCTGCCGACATCCCCCAACTTTGGATCAACCTCCGGTAAGCGTCCCAACTCATCCAACCGCTTTTTTCATCCTGAGCCATAGCTTCCGCAATAACATCGTTCATCCCCACATTGAGGTATGTGCTCATCGCTCCTGGCATGGAAAGAACTGTGCCTGAACGAACTGATAGAAGCAACGGGCTTTGGGGATCCCCATACTTCACCCCTTCTGCCTCCTCCATTTCCTGTAAATAGTCCTTGATCATTTCTTCCAACTCCAGGTTCATGTAAGGGTTTTTAAAAATAGTCCTCTTATGCCTGTAAACTTCAGTTGTCAATACAAAACCAGGGGGAATGGGTAAATTATATGATAACAACTTTTTCAAATAAAATGCCTTAGCCCCTAAAAATACTTTGTTATCCACTTCAGGAGTATCCTCCCCAATTGGGCTAATTGCCAAATCCGGATTATAGCTCATCATATTTTGGATACTTTCTTCTGAATAATTTTCCAACATATTATCAATCATATGAATCAAGTTAGCCAGAAACTGGTCAAGATCCTGAATTAAAAATGAAGATGATAATACATCACGATAGAAAATTTCTGAGACATTTGTCACCCTTTCCTTGGAATCATCATAAATCTGGGAAGTAACCACACCTATAGTTTCATCATAAACCCGCATGAAATATTCCTTAATCATTTCCCGGATATTTTGGGCCATAAAGCTAAAGATGTTCATATACTGACCCAAAGTAACACTGGAAGATGTAAGGCTAAACTGGAACATTAACAAAGTAGAATTAAAGTTTTGATTAACTACCCCATCTAGCTCTAACCCTTCCTGGAACAAAATCAAAGTATCATGAATACTATTTAAATTCTTGGCTGAAATATACTCCATGTTAATCTTGCTCAATATTTTTATCATTAAATTCGAAGCCACATCTTCCAACCGGTAAATAATCCCTAAGGCATCAAATTTGGGTTCCTTGTACTGCCCGTACATGGAAGGAATGCCTACAGCTATGTGCCGCTTGTAATATATGTTTTCAGTGGCTTCTGTTTTTTCTTCGCTGAGAATTGTTTCGTTTAACTTTTCAATAAAACTATATATTTGTTTTAAAGCTTCCTCATGCTGCTTTTGACTCAAAAGTTCTTCTAAATAATCTACATCCTTTTGAGGAAAGAAATTGCTCTTGGACAAAACTTTAGTAACATCTCTGGCCTCTAAAGAATATTTATCCAGTAGAAGCCTGTTCAGATTAATAAGGTGCATGAGACGCTTTCTATCCCTCTCATTGCCCAGCTTGCAGTTTTCGATGAAATTAACGACTTTTTCTTCTGGCAGTTTCAGCAATCCCTCATCATCAACTCCAAAATATTCGCAAGTTGCAATCATTAAATTGTGAATATCCACAAAATATTCATCTTCAAGATCTATTGATTCATAAGCATCATTGGGTATAATATCGCGGAGTACTTCAGGGTTGCCGTTATACCAAAAAGAAGCCACTCTCTGAATTAAATCTATATGCATGTTGTTACTTTCAGCATGAATTTGCTTGCGCACGTAATGAATTAGTTTATCCTGCCTACCAGCCAGTTCATCTATAGCGGTGCTCACATCACGCAACTTTCCTTCGGCACCTATTTCATTGTAATAAACAGGGAAAATTTTGGCTAACTGTTTTACTTGTTTAAAAACTGGCCTTATGTCAGAATTAAGCAAATCGGTAATATCTCGCTGGAAAAGATCTGTATCGGATATAAATATACCGCCCACTTTCAAGTTAACAACCAGGGCAGAAAGCAATTTTTTAAAGTTGTAGGGGGATATTTTGATCAGATCCAGCCACTTTCTAATATTTTTTACATGGTTGGGGTCCACTTCAGTAACCCAATTGTTGGTAATTTTAAGCTTTCCAGGATGGACAAAACCAAACTCCACCAGTTTTTGAATGAAATAATTAGTAGCATCCTGTTTATCTAAAGCCGCTATTTCTTTGCCTAACGTATACTGGCAGTCCAAAATAATACTCATTTGCTCATGTTTGAGCTCATGGAAAAGAGTAAACATCATATCTATAAATGAATATATTTCTTCTTCTTTCAATTCTGCCAATGCATCTTTAAACAAGCGATTCAAATCATACAGAAGATGGGTCTTGATCTTATCCATGCCGGGGAGATGTAGTTCATACAAGATATAGTAAATCTTCTCAATAGGAAGCTCAAATTCTTCAATAAAATGTCGAAAATGATTGGCAATCTCATCAAAAAAAAGATTGGACTTAATTTCATCCCAAGTATGGGAATTTTCAATTTGCGCATAAAGTTCTTCAAAAAACTCGCTGCCAATCTTTTTAATCTTTTCTTGATAAATAGGCTGGAAGAGATGTGCCTTGTCTGCAAACCAACCTTCTGCATTGGTAGTGTTTCTCCAGTATTCACAGCTCTTGAATAAAACTTTTTTAGTTAAATTGCATATTTTTTCATTTAATTCGGGATCTCTGGCGGCCTTATTAAGGTACATTTTGAAATACCCGGCATTTCTCAAAAAGATTATTTCATTTTCCATCATCCCAGTTTCAATTAAATCCAGGCATTTCCAGATAACGCTCTTGGGATATTCACCTTCTTTAACCAACCGATCAATAAATTTAAACATAGTCCGAATAAATTGCTCAAAAGTCTTTTCTGCCAGGTCCTTATTCAGTAGTTCTTCAAAAATTTCTACCAGAAATAATAAAGCTTCTTCATCTGAATTATAAAGCCAAATATCATTTACGCTAAGGGTGTGCAAGCTATCTATAATGTAAGCATAATCCGGATAAGGATGGTTGTATTCATGAATAAATTTTTCCGTCCTTTTGTAAATACCCCAATACGAATGAGATAACGATAAAAACCACTGGTGTTTCTCAGGCAAAACTATTTCTTTCTGCCTAGTTTCAGCCAAATTAGCTTCCAGAGCTTTGGACCTAAAACCTGTTTGCAAAAAATCACCCCATAAAATAAATAATTAGCATAGAAAATTAATCGCTTATATTTCTTCGACTCAACCAGATATATTTGTTAGCAGAACTTTTACTACGGAGAACCTTAAATTATATTTAATTTTACCTAAATTATATCAAATAACATAGTATTTCACCAGAAAATTTATCTTCAGCCCCTTTGCATTTATAATAGTTACTTATTTTTTCCAACCTTTTCAATTAATATTTTAAAGGGAAGTTTTCATACTAACAATAGAAAGATTACTACTATATAGTTAGAGGGCACACCATTTGAAAACACATCTGTATTCACAACAAGAAGAGTTTGTTGACAAAGTCAAAAAACAAATACAACTCTACCTGACAGGGATAGATCCTGTTATACAATCCAAGTTGGACTATTTAACCTTAAGCGAAGGAAAGTTATTTCGTCCTAACCTCATTTTTTTGACTTCAAAAATTGCTGAAGTTAATCTAAAGCAAGCTATAGAAATTAGCGCTGCCTGCGAATTAATCCACCTTGCCTCGCTTGTGCATGATGACATCATTGATAATGCAAGTAACAGGAGAGGCATACCCACCTTGAATTTCAAATTTGGGAACAAAGCCAGCGTGCTCATAGGTGATTTCCTATTTTCAAAAGCCTTTTTAATTTTAGCACCCCATGTAGACCAGGGAGCTTTCACACCTTTTTTAAATGCTATCGACTGCATGTGCCGGGGAGAATTAAAGCAGTTAGAAAATGTGTACAATCCCGATCTCTCACTATTAAGTTACCTTGATATTATAGAATTAAAAACAGCCAGCCTTATTGCGGCATGCACTGAAGCTTGTGCACACATGGCAGGGCTTCCTTCAACACAAGTTGAAAATCTGAAGAAATTTGGCCTGCATATGGGAAAAACTTACCAGATCGTAGATGATATAATGGATTATATAGGAGTGTTTTCGGAGAAAAGCAAAACCAGGGGCAATGACATAAGAGAAGGAATTGTAACCCTTCCCCTTATCTACTTCTTTTCTGAGCCTCAGTTCCAAGAATTTCGTTCAGAAATAATACACCTATGGGAAAGCCCTATTAGCCAAGAACAGGTTAAAACACTAACTAACCGGTTAATTGAATCAGGCAGTATTGAAAAAGCCATCGGTAAAGCTAAAGAAGAATCCATGGCAGCAACCTCGTATATAAAAGATTTTCCGGAAAGTGAAGCAAAAACACATCTTGTGGAGCTCCTAAATAAAATTACCACCAAGATCCCGGAAAATTTAATGCACCCGGCAGGAGTTAAATAACCTTCCACTGCCTAAAAGTTTTACAAAGCTTATAAAACTTATTTGCTTTAACTGTCCCTGCAGATAGCAATTCTTCTCTAACCTCTATTAAATTTTGCTTATCTACTTTTTCATCAGAAAGATACAGTGCCAAAAGCCCTTCTATTACAGTAAAATGAAACTCTTTATCAGGAAGTTTTGCTGCTTCCTCGAAAGCTTTTTGTACAAAGAACAAAAGCCTCTTTTTCAGCTCACTGCTATTCTGATAAAAACTTACAAAGTTTAATTCATGTTCTTCATTATCTTCTTCTTGATCAATCAAATAATCAAGTAAAATATGCAACCCACAAATCCACGGGAAATATGCCTTGAGGAGTTGTTCTTTGGTAGCTTCATTTTTTTCCTGTTGAGATAAAGACAACAAAGCAAAAATAAGAAGCGTAGAACCACTTGCAGCCGAAAATTCCCACCAGTATAGATCAGGGTAGCTTTCCCTATGTTCCTGAAACCAATCTATCAAAACCTTTTTTCGCCTGTCAGAACTTAAATGTTTGTATGTTTGTAGTTTGGTATATAACTCAGTAAAATACAATAACTCCTGGCGGACAAAAGAAACGTTTTTAATTTTATGGCTCTCATTCCAACAATTTTGCACTAATCTATTTAAATAATTGCCATCTTTAGAATAGGGATAGTCCCTGTAATAATCCCTTTCATACATTTCTTTCATATCAAAAACATCCAGCATGGATTCATGTAAAGAAGCAAAACTTTGCTCCGAATAAACTCCTCCCCTGTCACACAGGTTGTCCAGGTAGTCACTAATTGTTTGGAAAGCTACAATAAATCTTACCATAGCAGGAACATTTCGCACACTTTTCACTGCAAAAATACTCCCGCCCTGGCAATGAAATTTTTTATCCCTGATGCTTTCGAGGCCTTGCCGTGCCAGAAATGAAGATGGGATGTGCTGTAAATATTTTTCCCATCTCTTTAATTCAAATTCTACCAAGGGCAAGGCCACCAGAATATGCATACCAATAATCCTTAGAATCCTATCCCCTCCTATCCTATCCCCTCCTACCTTTGTTATTTAATATTTCCCAACTAATCCCTAAACAATCCTTACCGCTTTATTTTGTTTTTTTAATTGTTATTTTAGTAAATAGGAGGAGAATTTTTATTCTCCTCCTAATATAAGGTTTAAGGGTAACTATCTAGCATAATGGTTTTAGTTACGGTTTTCGGTCCAGATATTAACAGCATCATCTTACAGCATAGTTTTTAAATCTTCTTCTGCAGTGGTAATACCGCCGATACCAAAATTATCTACCAGGACCTGCGCCACATTTTCCGAAAGGAATCCGGGCAAAGTTGGACCCAGGTGGATGTTTTTTATGCCTAGATGCAATAATGCCAGTAAAACTAGAACCGCTTTCTGCTCGTACCAGGCAATATTATATACAATGGGCAACTTGTTGATATCATCCAGTTCAAACACTTCTTTGAGCTTGAGCGCTACCACCGCCAAGGAGTAAGAATCGTTGCACTGGCCCGCATCCAGAACCCTGGGAATACCTCCAATGTCGCCCAAGTTTAACTTGTTGTAGCGATACTTGGCACAACCTGCCGTTAAAATAATAGAATCTTCCGGCAACCCTTTTGCAAAGTCAGTATAATACTGCCGGGTTTTGTGGCGACCATCGCAACCAGCCATTACTACAAACCTCTTGACCGCACCCGACTTGACAGCATCTACTACTTTGTCAGCCAAACTTAGCACCTGTTCATGGGCAAAACCTCCCACTATTTTACCCTGCTCTAACTCTTGGGGAGGAGAACATTTTTTGGCATGTTCAATAATAGAAGTGAAATCTTTTGCTTTGCCGGAAACTCTGTCCGGAATATGTTTGACACCAGGATGCCCCACCGGACCAGTAGTATAAACACGATCAATATACTCTTCTTTGGGAGGCACCAGACAATTAGTAGTTAGCAGAACAGGCCCGTTAAAAGTAGCAAACTCTTCCCTCTGTTTCCACCAGGCATTGCCATAATTCCCTACAAAATGTTCATACTTCTTGAAATAGGGATAGTAGTGAGCCGGAAGCATTTCCCCGTGAGTGTAGACATCTACGCCACTTCCATCCGTTTGCTCCAATAGCTCTTCCAGATCTTTTAGGTCATGACCGCTTATGAGGATAGCAGGGTTGTTGCGGACCCCCAGGTTGACCTCGGTCATCTCCGGGCTACCATAGGTAGAAGTATTGGCTTTATCCAGCAGGGCCATTACTTCTACTCCGTATTTTCCTGTTTCCAAAGCCAAGTTGGTTAAATCGTCCCCCGACAAACTATCATCAAGGGTTGCAGCCAGTCCCCTTTTCATAAATTTGTTAACATCATCCTGGGTGTATCCTAAAGTCAAGGCATGTTCTGCATAGGCAGCCAACCCCTTTATGCCATAGGTAATCAATTCCCTCAGAGAGCGGGCATCTTCATTTTCCGTAGCCAATACTCCCACCTGCTGAGCTTTTTGACCAAATTCTTCTTCGGTGCTGCCATTCCAGGTAACAGCATCATGCAAGTTTTCTCCACTCCAACCTTTTTCTTTGAGCTGCTCTTTTATCTGCTCTCTCAAGCGCAAAGCTTCTTTGATTTTGTCTACAAAATGCTCGCGGGAAAAATTAACGTTAGTAATGGTATTAAACAAACCTTCCACTATAAATGAATTAACCTCATCCTGCTTTATGCCCCTTTCTTCTGCCTCTAAGCTAACACTGGAGAGACCTTTGAGCACATAAATTAACATATCCTGCATTTCTGCTACATCTGCGGGCTTACCGCATACACCTTTCTTGGTACACCCCTGGTTTTGGGCTGTTTCCTGGCACTGAAAACAAAACATTTTATCAAACTCCTTTCCAATTAATTTGCGTTTTTTTACTTAACAACCTTTTTAAAATCTTTAATCGCTAATCTCGATAGCCTCAGAAGGACAATCCTCCGCAGCTTCTTGGCATGCCTCTTGATATTCTTCAGGAATAGGATCTAGCTTGACTTCAGCTTTATCACCTCCAATTTGAAAAACTTCCGGTTAAACAACCTCGCAAATAAGAATTTCAATTTCATAGCTTCCGAAAAATCAATCATAATGATAATATTTACTAACCATGTTAGTAATATATTATACTGCTATTTTTCATTTGTCAATAGCAAAATTTTATATTTTTGTAATTATTCTTTTGTATTGTTACCTAAAGTGACCTAAAAGTGACCATTGACAGACTATTCTCTTAAATGGATAATTTATTGCAAATATGAGGAAAGAGGTACCCAAGTAAAAGTTTACTACTATTATATTTTTATATACTCAAAAACTTAAAGAGCTAGAAGAGTATTGGGAGGAGTTGAAAACTAGATGAAAAGTAAAATTTTCTGTCCCGTCTGCCAAGTAAGTTTTGTTCATAAAGAGGAAATAGCTAAAAATAAAATAGTTACTTGTCTTGTTTGCGGCGCAATCCTGGAAATCACTGAAACCACCCCCGAAATAAGCGCTAGCCGACCGGTTATGGAACCGGAAAATGAAATACGAGAGCGTGTGGATAATTTTGCCAAACTCAGAGGTTATACGTTTAGCGCAGAAAAGGAAGAACTTATCCAGGGATTGCTGGAAAAACACGAACGATTTGGAGATTTTTACTGCCCCTGCCGCTTTGATAATATCCCGGAGAATGTTTGCCCTTGCCTGGAAACCCGTAAGAATCACGTAAAAAAAGAAGGTAAATGTTTGTGAGGGCTTTATTATTTAAAAGAGTAAGTTTACTCTTCAATTAAGGCACCTATTTGATAATCTTTTTCTTGCTTCAGAAAACATTCATCTATCTCAGATATAAATCTCTACAGGGTACAATATAATAGACTAATGTTGTTTTATGTAGAATATTGTTAAATTTATAGACAGGTGGAAGGAAATCATTAGTATTATATAGAATATTTATAATAATCATACATATAAATAAAACCTAAGAAATGATGGTGATGAGTTTGAAAACCTTAACTAACAGTTTGCAAGTCTTCGACATCCAGAGGACTTGCGTGCATGATGGTCCTGGAATTCGGACCACTATTTTTTTTCAAGGATGCAATTTGAGGTGTTTGTGGTGTCAAAATCCAGAAGGGCTAGCGTTTAGAGGGCAAGCCACTTCTCAAAACAACTACTCAATAGAAGACATTATGGATGTAGTCTTGCGAGATAAAAAATATTATTTTTCCTCCAACGGTGGAGTAACTCTTAGCGGCGGAGAACCTTTTCTTCAGGAGCCTGAAAACCTTCTCAGTCTCCTGAAAATGTTAAAACAGGAAAATATCAAAGTTGCTGTAGAGTCATCATTTCACGCTCCCTGGGAGGTTATCAACGAAGCCGCCCCCTACATCGATCTCTTTCTTGTAGACTTAAAGGTGGTAGGCAATGAGGAACTACATGTGCAATACACCAAACGAGAACCAACCTTGATCCACGAAAATATAAGGAAGCTGCTAGATTTGGAAGCTGAAGTCCAATTCCGGATGGTAATGATACCCGGATATACTGATGGAGAAGATAATATCAGCGCTACTTCAGAATTTCTAAAATCAATGGGGTATAACTCCATTGAATTACTCAAATACCACAATTTATACGAAGATAAAGCCGAACGTCTCGGCTTGGAATATGAACCCCTAAACATTACTATGGAAAAAAGCCAGGCCTCGCTGGAGGAAGGGATAAAATTATTCCCAAAATACGGTATCAAGGCTGAAAGCACATACCTGGACTCTCCTCCTTCCCCAGCCGAATTTACCGAACGCGTAAAAGAAATCCACAAAACTATCAAGAATACCAAGCCTGCCGTTTGTATTGAAGATGCCAGGCTACGCACAGAGTATTACAAAAATTATGGTTTTAAAAAACCATATAAAGAGGGGGAATTTGCCAAGCCGGGGTCAATTCACAGAGCAGAATGCCTTGCCTACGTATTAAAGAACAAAGAAACTAAAATTTATCCCCGGGAATTGCTCGTGGGCAACTTTACTTCCAGCAGGGTAGGCGGAAGGACATGGCCGGAGTATATATCCGCTGGCAGCGCAATGCAATTAATTAAAGCAAACAACAGAAAACCAGTGGCATTTCAGAGTTCCCTCAAAGACAACTTTACTTTCCTCACTGAAGTTGCACCTTACTGGATCCACCACAGCCAGGTCAGCAAATTGTGGCCGGATCTGGCCCAGTTGGGTTTGCTGGCAGCCCGGACTACGGAATGGAATATAGGCATGAACTTTAATATTTTGGCCATCGGCCACTATATTGTGAACTTCGAACGCATTTTGAGTTTGGGAACTTCTGGAATGATAGAAGAAATCGAAGAAAAGAAAAAAGAGATGCCCGAAAGCACTCACAACTTTTATAACGGCGCAATTATTGCCCTGGAAGGTTTGGAACAGTTTGGCCAAAAATATGCCGAGCATTTGTGGGCTTTATGCACGGAAGAAAGCGATTCTCAGCGGCGCCAAGAACTGGAAGAGTTAGCCGAAATATGCGAACATGTTCCTCGCTATCCAGCCCGCACCTTTCATGAAGCCTTGCAAAGCATGCTATTTTTACAAATAGCCCTTTGCCTGGAATCTTATGAAAATGCCATATCTTTTGGACGTCTTGATCAAATCCTATATCCTTATTATAAAGAAGATATTCAAGAGGAAAGGATCACCTATGAAAAAGCCAAAGAACTTCTCAGCTTATTCATTCTCAAAATGGATGAACTAGTTTTAGTCAACAACGGGGACAACTTCCCGGAGATGTTCCGGCTTTTTGAAACTATTTCCACTGACCAGGCTTATACTTTTGGCGGAGTAGACCAAAACGGCGCAGATGCCACCAATGATATCACCTATATGCTTATCGATATATGCGAACTTCAGCCCCGGGCAGCCGACCCGGCAGCCCGCATCCATGAAGATAGCCCTAACGAATATTTGGAAAGACTTGCTGAAGTTTATCTCAGCGGATGTCCTCTTCCCCAAGTATTTAGCGATAAAGTATATATAGACTCTCTTTTAAAACACTATCCAACCACCCTGGAGGATGCCAGAAACTATTCCATTGTGGGATGTGTGGAACCATTAGCATCCGATGATCACTTCGGCAACACCGACTGCGCCAACATGAACCTGGCCATGCCCTTTCTGCAAGCTCTTAAAGGCCAGACCCATGACTTATGGGATTTTGAGCGCACAGACTCCAGGATAAAGCTGGCCACCAATTTTGCCCATCATATTTCCAGGGAAAGGGCCAGCATTAACCGCCTGGTCAATCGGGGCTCCACCAAGCTCCGTGAGAGGCGCAACCTTCAAAAAGGGGTTTATAATTATCAACCTCCTTCCAGCATGGAAGATTTGGTTGAACGTTTTCAAAAACGCTTGAACCAGTTGGCAAAATCGATTCTAGCCGATCATAAAAAAATGGAAGAATCCCACCGGGAAAATTTCCCCACACCTTTAAGCTCTTCACTTTACCGGGGGTGCATTGAAAGCGGCAAAGATATTCTTGAAGGAGGAACCACCATCAACAGCAGCGGCATTCAGGCCATAGCTGTTACCGATGTGGCAGATTCCCTACACGCCATTGAAGAAGTTGTTTTTAAGAATAATCTTTACTCCATAAATGATGTTATTAAGGCCATAGATAATAACTTCGAAGGTGAAGAAAACCAGGAGATAAGAGAAGCTTTGCTGAAAGTTCCCAAGTTCGGAGATGATCACTCCAGCAGAGCCACCCAATGGGTAAACAAAGTTATGGAAATTTACAATAACGCCCTGGATTCAGCGGGAAGTGATCCGCGCAACGGTCGCTACTCAGCTGGCTATTACGCGTTAAACCTGGCCAATATGTTCGGCCAAAATACACCGGCTCTGCCTTCAGGAAGGTTAGAAGGCGTTCCCTTTGCCAACAGCATCACTCCCCACTACGGAAAAGAGCAGTCAGACTTGTTATCGGCGCTCAATTCCATTGCCGGTATCGATTTTGCCGAACATGCCGAAAACGGCACCACGGCAACCCTTACTATCGATTCTTCCCTATTTCCGGGAGAAGAAGGCAAGAAAAACCTGGTAAGCATATTCAAAACATTTCTTACCAGTGGAGGGATGCAACTGCAGCCCAATGTGGTGAATAGGGAAATGCTGCTAGATGCCTATGAAAACCCGGAAAAATACCCGGATCTTCTGGTCCGGATAGCCGGTTATTGCGAATACTTTAACAATCTCTCCGATGATATGAAATGGCACGTAATTAACAGAACCCAATACTCTTAAAAAACGAAGCCTTAGTAAAACATTTCTCCGGAAAGAAAGGCTTTGGTTTTGGGATGTTCCGGCTGATTAAAGAAGATTTCATTCTTGTTAACTTCAAGAATGTCACCATCCTCCATCAGGCAGATGCGGTGCCCCACGCGTTTAGCTTGAAAATGATTATGAGTAATCCAAACCACGGTGGGGTTCCATTCGGAACTGTATTTGGTGACCATGCTTTCTATTATCTTAATATTTTGGGGATCCAGGTTGGCTGTAGGCTCATCCAGCAGGATCACCTTGGGCTTAAACACTAACGCCCGGGCCAACGCTACCCTTTGTGCTTCACCCCCCGAAAGGGTTCTGCTTTTTTGCTTGAGCAAATTATCTATTCCCAACTCTTTTACCAATTCCAGGATACGCTCCTTATCTATTGGAGCGTTCCGAATTTTTAAAGGATAAACTATGTTGTTCCAAACATTGTCCTTCAGCAAAGCAGGTCTTTGAAACACCGTGGTTATCTCCCTCATAATATCAAGAGAGGGTTGATAATTACCGGGAATAAATTTTTGGCCGCGATAAAATACTTTTCCCTCTTCAGGTTCTTCTAAAAAATTTAACAACCTAAGAAGAGTAGTTTTTCCGGCACCGCTTGGCCCCAACAAACAAAATATTTCCCCTTCATAAAGACTAAGCTTGTCAATCCTTAATGAAAATCCGGGATAGCTTTTGCGCAAATTTTCTATATGGAAACTTATTTCTGGTCTCATATACAATCTTTCCTTACTATTCTAAAATTTTGTGTGGTTATCCTATTACTTGTCCAACTGCGAAGAATGATTTCAATTTTACCCATTATCTTCGAACAAGTGCTTCTTTTGTAAGTATATCATGGAAAGATTGGCAAGAAAGGCAATGGCCAAGAGGATAATACCAAAAGCTATAGCCACTCCAAAGTTCCCTTTTCTCGTTTCTAGAACTATAGCCGTGGTAAGGACCCTGGTTTTGCCCTCTATATTTCCGCCAACCAGCATCACTGCTCCCACTTCGGAAATAACTCCGCCAAAGCCCGCGATTATAGCCACCAGAACTCCCACCCGGGCCTCCTTGATAGCAGCCCATGCCGCCTGGAATTTAGTAGCACCCAGAGCCATTAGCTGGCTCAAAAGATTACGATCTACCTGCATAACAGCCGCCATGGTAAACCCTGCAATCAAAGGGAACGCAATAATTGTCTGAGCAGTGATGATGGCTTCCACATTATACAGCCACCCCAAATGGCCCATAGGGCCCACCGAAGAAAATATGATAAATACAAACAAGCCCACAACTACCGGAGGAAATCCCATTCCTGTGTACAATAAAGCTGTAACCACAGGTTTTCCCCGGAAATTATTTAACCCTAGGATGGTCCCCAACGGGATGCCGATCAAGGTGCTAAAAAGCAGAGCCAACCCGGCAACCCGTAGAGAGACACCTATAATGTTATAAACATACGGGTCAAATTCTAATAATAGTCTCAGTGATTCCCTTATTCCTTCTTCCATTAGTTCTTCTCCTATGCCCGTTTATTTACACATTAAAAAACAACTCTTCTCCAAACTATTAAGCGTCAGGGAAAAATAAAGGCTCTCCATATTCATCGATACCAAACTCGCCTATTTTCTCCTGAGTTTCTTCGGAAGTGAAGAAATCTACCATAAGCTGAGCTTCTTAATGATTGACGTGGGGATGCTCGTCCGGGTTCACAGGTATGATGCCATAAGGATTAGCCAACTCCTCGTCCTCTTCAAAAACAATTTCCAGGTTAGGCAACTCATCTTCCATGGAAAGGTAGGTGCCCCGATCTGCCAAAGCATAGCCCTGTCTTTCATTAGTAGCAACCAGTGTATCTCCCATGCCTTGCCCCATGGAATCATACCATTCTTTTTCAGTGACCTGGTCATAGCCAGCAAGTTCCCACAAGTTCATTTCTTTGGTATGGGTGCCAGAATCGTCACCACGGGATAAAAACGGAACATCCTCTGCAGAAGTATGCTCCACAATGTTATTTAGAGCTTCATTGATGTCGGCACTGTCATATACGTCGCCGGGATCTCCTTCCGGTCCCACTATTACAAAATCGTTATACATTACATCATAACGCTCTGTCCCATAGCCATCTTCAACAAACTGTTCTTCCAATTCCCGGGCATGCACTAAAATTATATCGCAGTCTCCTCTTTCTCCAGTTTCTATAGCCTGACCAGTTCCCACCGAAATAATATCTACTTCAATATTATGTTCCTCTTCAAAATCCGGGATAATCTCATG
The DNA here is from genome assembly GCA_003554535.1 of Syntrophomonadaceae bacterium. The sequence continues at coordinate 43,359 of PWGT01000171.1, forward strand.
CAATAATCCTGAATCATAAGTACTGGTAGTAGTTGCCAAAGTCATTTCAGTTACTTCTTCCTCTGCATCTGGTTCCGGCTCTGGTTCCGCCTCTGGATCCGCTTCGCAACCTACTAATCCCATAATAATAATTGCCATTGCCAAAGTCATAGCAAAAAAAATTCTTTTCAATTTTCTTCCCCCTTTTTTGGAATTAATTTTTACTCATTACCAAGTTACCCTCTCTTCTTGTACATCTCCATACCTTAACTACTGTCCTCGTGATTAATAGTTTTTAAGTTCCAACCTACTAATTTTTTTAATTTTTCACCCCCTATTATCTCTTTGCTTCTGGGCTTTTTCCGAATAATTACCCCACAACATCAAAACAAAAACATAAAAAAGCTCCTTCCCCGCTGCTTTTAGTCGTAAAGAAGGAGCTATAGCATCTAACTAGAGTTTTAAAGTAAAATGCTTATTCCTCAAATACCCCTTTCCGCAACGGGAGGCCCTTCCGTTTCCAGCAGAACCCTGTCGGCCTTTTTCCATGGGCTAAATCCTTTAGGAAAACAGGCTCGGAGATTTTTATGTGATTGTCATATAGCAAAATATATAAAATCCCATTTAGTTTTAGCCCTGCGTTTCTCCTCAAAATTAAAACCAGGCGTTATGCAAACAACTTCATATCGAGCTTAAAAAAATTTTATCTTACCCATTATCAACTTGTCAAGAAAAACCGTTAAAAAACTAAAATTTATAATAAAGAAACTAAACAAGATGGAATAAAGGCTCCCCATATTTTTCTTTACCAAAAGTAGATATGATCTTCTTTCCTTCTGTCTGTAGCCACCAGGAAAACTTAAGTACATTTTCACTATTGACAGAAACAAAGCGTTCGGGATTTACAGTTATTAAAACAAACACATTATTTAATAGATCAGAATCTGTTGACTCCCCTTCTGCATCCATTACAACCTCTAAATCAATTTTTTCACGGGACAACATATAACTGGCCCGGTCTACCAGAGTAAAAGCACGCTTTTCATTGGCAAGACTCAAGATTCCAAGGTTTCCAGCCACCCCGGAAGAAGTAAGATACCAATCTCCTGAGGCTTTAACACCTGCAGTTTCCCAAATTCTCTGCTCCCGCAAATGAGTTCCGGAGAAATCTCCCCGGCTTACAAAGGGAAGTCCATGAAGGGCTATCTTCTTGAAAATTTCAAGCCCTTCCGCACCAGAATCTATTTCCGGAATTAGTTCAGCAGGTCCTACTAAAATAAAATTATTAGACATAACGGGGATGATTTGGGAACCGTAGCCTTCAGCCATGAATTGTTTTTCCAATTCCGGGGCATGGGTTAAAACCATATCCACTCTTCCCTGACGAGCAATTTCCAGAGCACGTCCACTTCCTACAGCTATGTGTTTAATCTGTACTCCACTTGCATGGTAAAATGCTTCTTCCAGCATATCCAATAATCCAGTTTCTACCGGCTCCATGGTACTTGCCATTAATAAATGTTGAGCTAAGGTCCTACTTTTCTGATCATAACTCTCATCTGGTTGATCTAATGAATAGACCGCCCTATCAACAAACCGGTTTAATTCGTCGTGAATTTCATTTTTAAAAGATTGATACTGTCCTAGCAAATTAAGCCCTTCCGAAGTTAAAGAGGCTCCCCCTCCGGAGGCACCACCAGCTTGCTTTTCCACCAGTTTTAACCCCAGAGCATTTTCTGCTTCTTTGATCAAACCCCAGGCATAACGATAAGAAAACCCCAATGCAGAAGCCGCTTGACTAATAGA
>PWGT01000057.1 GCA_003554535.1 Syntrophomonadaceae bacterium
CGTGATTTTAAGAGAGTAGATCTTTTATTAAAAGCTTTTGCAAACATTATTGATTATGGCTGCCAGGCCAAGCTTGTTATTGCCGGTCCGGTAGAACCGGAGGAAAATGAAAAATGGGTAAAGGAATTTGTAGAAAAAAAAGGATTTGCCGGCCAGGTATGGTTGACCGGGGAAGTATCCAGGGATGAAATCTATCAATTAGCTGATGATTGTGATTGCTGTGTTGTGCCGAGCGACTATGAGACTTTCGGGCTCTCAGCCTTAGAATCATTGGCTGCTGGAAAGCCGGCCGTTGTGACCAGGTGCAATGGGCCGGAATTTGTAATTGACTCAGAACAGCTGGGACGGGTAGTTAATTGTGGTTCGGTTGAAGAAATCTTTAATGGTATGGTTGATGTTTATAGAAACTATAATTTTTTCGACCGGGAAAACATTCGCCGATCAGCCTATGAGCGTTTTTCCCGGTCGAGAGTGGCCGGGCAATTTACTGAGCTATATAATTATATTTTAAATTTTAAAAGATAGCAGCTAATTAACAGGAAATATGGAGGAAAGTTATATATGGCAGCCAAGAGAAAAACTTTCTTTGTCCAGCTATTTAATTTTTTTTAGAGAGTTTTTCACTTCTCTTCGTTCAAAGGAACATACTTATTCTATTGCTATAATTAGTATGACCTTAATCATTGTGCTTTCAGGTTGGGTTGCTATTTACTTATTGGATGTGCAAAATATTTACGGTATTTCTTCAAATGAAGGGTTTTGGTGGCATATATTCCGAGACGGTGGCCCGATTGGGTTTGTCCAGTGGGGCTTTCTTGCCTTGACCTGTTGTTTTAGTGCGGCCCTTTTTTGGTTTTCACTATGCCAGAGGTGAGCGGGAAGCCAGCGTATTTTGGGGGTTGGTAACGGTATCATTTGTTCTAATGCTTATTGAGGACGCTGGTAATCCACGGCATAGGATAGCTTATTACCTTGTTAATTATCTGGGCTGGTCACGGCTAGCGATAGAGGGGACATTATATGTATTAATATCCTTTCCAATTATTATAGCTTTCTTACGCTATTGGAAAGTCCCCTTTATTTATCCTCAAACCAGATTATATTTGCTCACGGGTGCTTTTTTGTACGGGGGAGCGGCAAGTTCTTCTGTGTTTCGTTTCCAGGATGATTACTATTACGATTTAGGAGATAAAATAAGTGACCTTTTGCTGGAAGGTGTCGTTCCGGGGTTTTGGCTCATGGATTATGTCATTGAAGAAGCTGTTGAACTATTAGCTGCTGCCACTTCAAATTCCACGGCTAATGGGGCATGCTCTTTTATTGTTCAAAATTTCTTTTAAACAATAAAGGATTATCGCTCTTTTAAAAGAACTACATATTGTTTGCTAAAAAACAATCATGCTAATATCAAAAACATGAATTTGACAGCAGTGTATAGCAACCAAGGGGGCTTTGCTGTTTGGGACCGAATGAGTCATTCTATCTACACCTCTTTCTAATCTCTTTCTTAGGGGTACTTATTGCTACCCCGCTTCTATCTAAGTTTGCAAAACACCAGAATATAGTTGATAAACCGGGTTTGCATAAAACCCATAGTGATGCAAAACCTTTACTTGGTGGACTAGCTATATTTGCTGGTTTTGCAGCTACTCTATTTGTATTCCTACCGGTTGACGATAAGCTGATGTCACTGGCTGTTTCAGCTATAGTTTTAGTGATCACCGGTTTATTAGATGATATCTACAACTTAAAACCGCTCTTAAAACTTACTGGCCAGGTTATTTCAGCATATATTGTGGTAGCCTGGAATGCTGACTTGTTTCGCTTTATGCTTGAATACTTCGAGCAGTTCTACCTGCCGGGTTATGTAGTGCTTGGCTTAATTATAGGCTGGGTAGTGCTGATGGTTAATGCTTTTAACCTGATTGACGGTATGGACGGGTTAGCTGCCGGGTCAGCGGCTATTATTTTTTTAGCGATGGCTGCTTTGTCTTTAATAGAAGGCGGCAGGCCCAACGTTTTAGGCGTGCAGTTAATTGGCGCAGGAGCCTGCCTGGGCTTTCTTGTTTTCAACTTTAACCCGGCCCGGATCTTCATGGGCGATACCGGCAGCATGTTACTCGGATTTATCCTGGCTACTACTCACTTATTTACGATCAAGTTCCCCTTTTCTGCCCAGCTGGTGCTGGGCAGCATGTTTATTTTCGCTTACCCCGCTTTGGATGTTTCTTACGCAATCTTTCGCAGGCTTTACTACAAAACTCCAATATTTAGTGCAGATAAAGGGCACATTCACCATGTTCTGCTTAGCCTGGGTTTTTCGGTACGTAAAACTGCGGTTTTAATTTACCTGGCTAATATCGTATTTGCTGCAATGGCGGTACTGCTGTTAAGTTTAGATATTCCCACACGGGTTTTGCTTGTAATCGGAATTCTTACGGCAGCCGGGGTTTTGGTTTTATTCAGGCAGCTATTAAAGATCAGCAAATGTAACGGAGTAGGAAGATACTGCTAATGAAAAAGCCTCTTGTTTTTGTTATATCCAACCTTACTGGCGGGGGCGCACAGAGAGTGGTTTCCACCCTTTCCCGCGGTCTCTCCGAATACTTCAAGGTTTACCTGGTTCTCCATGACGGCAAAGAAACAAGCTACTCATACCGGGGTGAGCTTGTTGATTTAGAAACCCCGGCTGGTGGCAGTAAGCTTGTTAAATTGATTAACTTTATCAAACGGATTTTGCGTTTGCAGCGCTTTAAGAGAAAAATTAGCCCTGTTGCTGTGATCAGCTTTATGGAAAATGCAAACTTTATTAACCTTTTATCCGGTAGAAATGGGAAAAGGATAATATCCGTCCGCAACTACACTTCAAGACAGCTGAAGGGTTTTTACGGGGCGCTATTTAAACCTTTGATTAAGGTATTATACAGGCGCAGTGATTTTCTTGTAGCTCCTTCGAAGGGAATAAAGGCTGACCTGGTTAATACTTTTGGTTTGAGGGA
>PWGT01000071.1 GCA_003554535.1 Syntrophomonadaceae bacterium
AAATTGGCTTTATTTTCCAAGGATAGAGGCAAAATCAGTATTTGATTATAGCTTCCTAATATAGTAAAGTGTATTAGAGACCTGTTAAAAACATTAATAAGAAAGGCTTTCTCTAGTCCTATTGTCCGCTAAACCCCCCATGGCCTGTAAATTGAAATAACCCCCGTGAGTTAAAAATGATAGAAGCAAGAGACTTTTATACATCCTTTATTTCTAAATTTGGCTCCATTGTCCTAGGAAAAACAGAGGAATACGGGCAGATGAGGGCTTTGACCTTCCTATTGATTTCTGTTATAGCTCTCACAACCTTTGTGGCAGCAGGAGCTAACATGTCAGAAAACGAGACGGGCATGTTAATAGCCGAAGAAGACTTGAGTGAAAATATATCAATCGAAGAAAACGAAACCGAGGAAGATGCAAATGACACAAAAACAAATGACACCACAAGAGACGAAGACCATACTGGGGAATATGAGAAAAAAATAACCGCTGAACTTTCAATACCGGACAAAATAACAAGAGGATCGGTTGAAAATGGCAGTATCGAAGTCGAGAACACAGGAGATGTAAAAGTCGAAATACTCGGCTTGGAATCCGAGGACTTCCAAATAAGCTCAAAAAACGGCTGCGGTGAAATAGAACCCGGCTCTTCCTGCGACAAAGAATTAGTCATCGAATCCTCTTCAGAAAAAGCAAGAGGAGAGACCGACGTAGAAGTGGTGATTATATATGATTAATATTCTATTTGACCTCAGAGAAAACAAAGTTACAGGAACATTTGGAATATTTGTCTCGGTCTCGCTCATACCCATATTCCTTCTGCTCGCGGGACCAATCTTTACATTCCTACCACTCGGAATCCTTATAGGAGGTATTATATTTCAAGAGAAAGTCTCTGAGGATGGTCAGATCCTCGCTTTGGTCTCCATGATCCTGGTGTTTTTGACCACGATCACCGTAGTGATGGCATACACGGGTTCAATAACTGGCTATGTTGTTGGGGATGAGGATGTAGAAGTAGAGAAGATCGAAGAAAGAATAGAAGTCTGGGCCGACACGGAACTGGAGATAGAACAAAAAGACAGGAAAATCGAGGTGCAGCTCCTCCTAGACGACAACACGCCCCTAGAAGGCCAAGAAATACAATTCTATGTAGGCGAAGAGGAACTGACCGAAACTACGCGCTCCGAGGGCACAGCCACTCTGGAAATAAACGAAACAGGAACTTTAGAGGCCGAATTTCCTGGAAACGAATCCAAATACCTCAATCCATCTGAGGCAAGTTTAGAGGTGGAAGAAGATAAGGAAACAGAGGAAGAACCGAGCTTCCTCACTGTGGAAACGGACCAAGAAGAATATGATGAAAATGAGACTGTGGAGATAACGGGCGAAGTCCTAGATAACGGTACTGAAGCAGACACCACTATTAATATAGACATAAACTATGATGGAACTTCCGTTTATTCCAACACCACAAACGCGACGCAGGGAGAGTACAACCACGAACTCACCGCAAATTTCGAGGATAAGGGTGAATATGAAGTTCAGGTAGATGCGTTGGATCTCTCAAATACAACGGAGTTCAAATACATAACCCTTGAGGAGAAAGAACCGGAAGAAACCTACCTGACCTTGGGAACAGATAGGAACGAGTACTCAGAAGATGAAAATATAGAGGTTAAAGGAGATCTGGTATTAAACGGAACTGCTGCCAACGAAACCGTTGGACTTGAGGTACAGTTCAATGACTCGGTCGTTTACTATACTAATACCACCACAGAAGATGGTCAATACGAAGAAGAAATTCTTGCGGACTTTGAAGAGGAAGGTGAATATAAAGTAAAGGCTTCACATTCCGACCTAACCAACGCCACAGACTTTGAATACAAAAAGGAGGATAGTTGGAGAGAATCTTCCCTTGGCCTGGTTGTCGAAGAAAAGAACGCATATATCACTTTAACTTCCGAGGATGAGAGTCTGGGGGGACAGGACGTCGAGCTTTCAAAGGAAGGGGATTTGCTGGCCACACTCAAGACTGACGACAGGGGCGAGGCAGTTTATGAAAAAGTTCCAGAAGGAGAGTATAAACTAAAAGCAAAGTACGATGGCAACGAAACCCTTGGGGTAAAGGGAAGTGAAGAGAAGGTTCGTGTTGAGGTAGAGGTAGAGGAAGTTACAGAAGAAAAGCTCACAGAAGTTCACAGTGAAGAAGGGTTAAGAGAATACAGGGCTGTGGCACCGCCCGGACAGCCTGCGGACTTCGAGATACCAGCCGCAGACCGTGCCTTCGAGGTAAGATCAGAAAGAGCTGCCTTCGGAATGGACGAGAATCCAAGGTTCGAAGTACAGAGGCCGGTCGAACACCACGTCTCCGTGGAAGGAGAAGGCGTAGGACATGAAAGGAGACAAGAAGTAGCACAGGTAAGCGTACCACCAGGTCAGGAAGCAAGGATAACTGTAGAAGAAGAAAGTCCTGAAGTCGAGTTCGAAGTTATAGACTCCGCCTGGGAGCCACAGGACATAGACTTTGAAATCGTAGAGACGGAAGATGGGTACGAAGTGGAACTGGACAACCCGAGGAAAATGAGGGCCGGACGTTACGGTCTCGTATCAAGGTACAACCCGGAGGAAGTTTACTGGTTTAACTGGGGTCTTATTTCTATAAACACGGAGAAGAGTATCTACGAACCGGATGAAGAAGCAAGGGTTGATATGGTAGTCCTGGACGAGGGAGGTTACCTGGTCGAAGGTGCTTACGTCCAGTTAAACGTAACCGACCCAGAAGGTGAAAAAACAACATTCTCCACGGAAGAAGGAACCGTAGAAGAAACGGACAGAGGAATCTACACCGCGATATTTCCTGACACTAATAATATAGGTGAATACAACCTATCCGCAGCGATGGAAGACGATGGTATAAACGCGACCATGGACTCGTTCTTCGAGGTCAGAGAGGACCACGAGTTCGATATAG
>PWGT01000063.1 GCA_003554535.1 Syntrophomonadaceae bacterium
CTTTAAAGGAGGCAGTTTCCCGCTCCATTTGCTTTCGAATGCTTTCAACCACCGGTGTCGGCCCCGGAATCATCACCAGTTCCCTGTTGGCTTTCATCAAAATTATCATCCTTTCTTTTCGTTGTAATCCCGAAATGTTAACTACAGATACAACTAACTACTACATATTTCTTATTTACTACTGTTGTTAAAACTGCAGATGTTATTGTGCTGAATTTTTTGCAATGACAACTCTCTATTCGGGATGAACCCAGCTGTATTGATTGTAAATCCCTATAGCCATAAAACTTCCGCCTGCGTTTGCCTCCATTGATATTCATAACCCAGTAGTTCTTCTTGATCAGCCCCTATTCTGCCTGGCATAAAATATGATGAATCAGGAGTTGCTGAATTTTCTACCCAACTAGCGGGAACAATTTGCACCTCCCCCCTGACCTTATGTATACAACAAGCTCCCTACATTGTGATCACTTGATAGCCCTCTTTTAAATACAATTCCATAGCAGGATGCCCGCTCATATCATCTTTAAGGGGTATGCCAACTGTTTCGTTGTATTCAAGCACATCCATTTTTGCAGAGCAGGCTTTGCAGATACCATCAATAATACCTTTATCTTTAGCCTTTTTGTACAAGGGGTTCTCTCCGGTCTCCATTTCCTTAACCAGTTTTACAGCTTCCCCCTCGATAATAATTTTGGCTTCCAATCCTTTGCTGTCCATATCAAGGACATTTAAGAGCACATGCATAAAATACATCGGGCTCCCGTTAAAAGCAAATATAACGTATTTCTTCACTTTGATCTCTCCTTATTGGATAATATACCTGACCAGGCTATACACTCCAAGTACTGCTGCCAGCAGCATATACATCAATACTCAGGGCGATACACGTTTATACCACGGTTCTTTTTTCATCTTCATTCAATAAATTCCCCCAAAAAAATAAGTTTCTATACCAAAACTAATCACTTATTATCTTTACTATTTATTATATCAGGTATCAGGTATTAAGCTATTATTTAAACCGTCTATTTAAATATACAATAGCTACAATAAATATTACTAGCAGTGCAGGTGTGAGTATCGTATAAATTTGCGGAAAATAGTCCATTACAAAACCTCCTGTCGCAAATTATTATATACTGCCAGAACAGGCTGTTATAAAAAGGGCAGTAATTAATTAGTAAACATTCAGACTCACTACCCCCAGTGTTACCAGGAATGCTCCAATAACCAGGCGATAACTAATTTTATCTACCTGCTTTAAAAATAAGCCTGATAGAATTAAAATTAACAGCGGTTGAATACTCAAAATAGCAACAGCCTGCCACACCGGAATCATAGTGAAGGCTATTAAAGTGCTATAGGCACCTACGAGAAGACCGACGCCTCCTCCAATATAACAGTACAGGCTTTTTCTGCTAATTTTCTTAAGATCTTTAAGTTTCCTTGATTGTGTATAGAAAATGACTGTAATAGCCATTAGTGACATGGCTTGCGGAATTATAAATGCTGTATTTGGGGTTGCTCCTAAGTTTAAAGCAATTCCTCTAGCCATATGGGCTAATGCAAAGCACAGCCCAGCCGATAAAGCAATAATCCCTCCTGCGAGTTTGGTTTTTTCTAAAAGCACAACCGTCCCTTCATGCCCGTGGTACCCAACTATAACTATACCAGCTATAATCGCCAGGACTGAAAGCATCCCGATTAAATCTGGTATTTCACTAAGAAGGACAATAGAGAGCAAAACAGCAAAGAGTGGATTTGAACCTCCATATAAAACCGACGTCTGTGATGCTCCAATCTGAGAAACAGCCATGGTAATAAGAAGCGCCCCTACGAATGAGCCCGATACCCCGGATAGCAAAAGTAGTAATACAGCCTGCATATTTAAATGCTTAAATTCTTGTATGATGCTCATATCAAAAAATGCTAATATTACAACCCCCAGACAAAAAACAATTAATGTTGAAAACGAGCCAATTAAACGGATATCCCATACATTCCCGGGGTTATTATTCATCATTCCTTTTCGATTAAAAATGTTAAATAACGAGTAGCCAATAGCTGCTAACAATGCAAAAAGTCCGCCCACGTTTAGATGATCCATGTTTAGATGTTTCCTTTCGCGTATAATGTGGCATCTTATCGTTATTTCGTCACATTTTTACGATTCCCTCTATGGTGTTTTTGATGCAATAAATCAATCTCGTTTACCTGGGATAACCATATGGAATAAACACTTAAAATTGCTCCATTTTATAACAAGCGGTAAAATGTAATTGTAACCAATTCAAAAAAGGAAGGTGTTTTTCAACTATGCTGGCTGAACTGATTCGTCAAGGATTCGGAGAAAAAAATATGGACTTTAACTGAGCAGAAAAAATTCTTTACGGCGCTAACGAGACCTACAATTTAGGCCTTACAAAAAACGCCTTAAAGATGTCTGCCGGTTTCGGCGGAGGAATGGGAATTGAAAAAACTTGTGGCGCCCTGATATCGGGAGTAATGGTATTAAGTATTATGAACGTGAAGGACAGGGCTCATGAAAGTGACAGGATCAAAGAACTCACCCGGGAGTTTTTGGAGAGTTATAGAGATAAAATGGGCGGTATAGATTGTGATTTCTTGAAAGAAAACTACCGGACAGAAGAGGAAAAGTGTTTTCATGTAATTCTTAAAGCTGCAGAAATCTTGGATACCATGGTGACCCGGGAAAAACCAGAATGATAATTTGCCAGGGGGAGTATGAAGGCCAATAAATAAACTTTACCTGGATCCTTACTGCCTTGATTATGTACATGATTTAAGGACACCGGTTAACACTACAGCGCAATATGGGGTAAACGAAATCCCCATTCTCTGATACAATACCCATAAGGGCTTAACGACGCTTAAAAGGCTTATGCTCACCCGTGAAAGCCTTGAAAGCACCGATTTACGGGACGGTATATTGATGCCAATTTA
>PWGT01000087.1 GCA_003554535.1 Syntrophomonadaceae bacterium
TCGGCCTGCACCCGGCTGCACTGTCTGCCCTGGCCGGGATGGTAAAAAGCGCGGCCCGGAAAAGCCAGATCATCCTGGCCACGCAATCCCCCAGGCTGGTGGATGAATTCGGGGCCGATGATGTCCTGGTGGTGGAGCGGGAGGTGCAAACCCGGGCCAGCAGAGTGTACAGGCTGGACGAAGCCTCCCTGGAGCAGTGGCTGGCAAGGTATACCCTGTCCGAGCTGTGGGAGAAAAATATTCTGGGAGGCAAGCCTTGAGCGGATTGATCCGGCTGCACATTACAGCAGAGGGCCAGACCGAGGAAAAATTCGTCAGGCGCGTATTACAGCCGTATCTGGCAGCAAGAAATATTTTTGTGGATGCCAGGTCGGTGCTGACCAGCAAGGACAAAAAGGCCGGATATACATATCGCGGAGGACTTTTAAGCTACGACAAAGCCAGGCGGGACATTCTGGAATGGATAAAACAGGATCACAATCCCGAGTGCCGTTTTTCCACCATGTTTGATCTGTATGCCCTGCCCGAAGATTTCCCCGGGGCGCAAGAGGCAAAAACCATTGCTGACCCATATGAGCGGGTAGCCTGGCTGGAGCAAAAGCTGGCTGAAGACATGGATCATCCCGGGTTTATCCCCTATATTCAGTTGTATGAATTCGAGGCCCTGCTTTTCTCTGAGCCAGCAAAGTTTGCACTGGAGTATCTGGAGCACGAAAAGGCTGTGCATGAGCTGGAAAACATCCTGGATTCCTTTGGCAACAATCCGGAATTGATTGACGACGGACCCGATACAGCCCCGTCCAGGCGCATACTTGCAAACATACCCGAATATTCCAAGACCAGCTCAGGTGTGATTATAGCCGAGATGATCGGACTGGACAGGATGCGGGCTATGTGCCGCCATTTTGACCAATGGCTGTGCACTCTTGAGGCACTGGGGAGTTGAACTTGTTCGCCACAGAACTGGAATCAGCAGGCATTTCCTGCTGGTTGGATGAGACGGAGGTACGCTGGGGCGAAAGTATTGTCAGAAAAGTCAATGAAGGCCTGAACAGTTCCAGGTTTGTCATTGTCGTCCTCAGCACGGCCTTCCTTAACAAAGAGTGGCCACAACGGGAGTTGCATTCGGTCTTTACAACTCCCTGCGCAGCAGGCGTTTACCGCCAGTAAAACAAGATGCCTTGTTTTGCTGGCATAACCCAAACCGCGAGCAGCGTCAGCTGCCCGCCTGTCCCGTGAAACAAACGTAGTTTTAGCGTAGCGGGTTTCACTGGGATGTGTGCCGCCCCAGCGGCACCCGTGCCAAAAATTCTTAACGGTTAACTACGAATGGATAACTTTCATACTTTTAACTTTAGCACCTTGCGCAAGCACAGGAACGAAGAACGACGAACCAAGAACCGCCGCAGGCGAACGACGAACGAAGAACGTGGAAGTGTAAGTGCAGGTTTGAGTGGAAGTTATGAATAAAGAAGTTCAGTCCATAGAGGATCTGCAAGTCTGGCAGAGAGCACACTCACTGACACTTGAGATTTACAAAATTGCCTCCCAGTTCCCTGCAAACGAAAAATATGCCTTGGTTGACCAAATGCGCCGGGCTCCCAGCTTCCATTGGAGCTAATTTGTTTGAAGGCAGTTACCGGACGGGAGCTAATGAATTTCGCTACTTTGCCAATATTGCCCGCGGCTCTGCGGGAGAAGTCAAGTATTTTCTGCTCTTATCCAGGGATCTGGGCTACATAGGTGTGCCCAAGCTTTTTGTACCAGTAATAGAAGGCGTGCTTGGACAGTTCTGCCCTGCGGCAGTATTCGGCCTTGGACAGGCTGCCCTGCCTCCACTTGTTGATATGCGCGGACCAGAACCCGGCCCGCTCCTCAGGCGTGTACTTCTGTGACTTGGTTTGCATAACGGCCCCTCCTTGGTATTTGGGAGACCATCCATTAGCACATCGGACGGAGAAAAAAAGATGGGGTTAAATGGACGCTTACGCAACTTTCACCAAGAGAAAAGAGAAGAATTATCTCACGCCCGGCCTAAGAAGGCCTTGAGCTACCCTGGTGAAACACCCTGACAGGGAACCCGGTTTCACTGGGCAGGCAGAGCAAGGCATGAGGAAGAGTGGGCAGGAGGAAGAGGTTTAATATTCATATCCACCGAGCCGGTGGCTATGAATCATAAGCTCCCCCGCGGGGGCGGAGATCCTGACATCACTGCTATGGACCCTTGACCCCGACAATAAGCTCCCCCGCGGGGGCGGAGATCCTTTCATTACTGCAACTCGCAGGAATGAAAGATAAAGACTTCTCTCTTCTCCAAAGCTCAGTGGCTCAAGCGAAGTCTTCGAAGCGGGTGAGAGGCAAAAAAAGAAGATATCTCTCACCCGGGCCGAAGCGGTCCCCATGTTTTGGACAATTAAGTTAAGTGTTAGCGCCGAGTGCGACCTCAAGCGCTGATCTCCACTCTGAAAGTAATGTTGACTTCCTTGATCCGTTATGCAATCTTTTACGCTTGACGTAACAAGTAATCAGCTATAAAAACATGACCAATGATTAAGTTATTCAAAGACCAGAATACTCAGAAACTCTATTCCGGGATGTTCGTAAAAGAATTCAGCGGATTCGAAAGACAGGCTATCCGCAGGTTGCAGATCCTGGATAATGCGACATCCCTGAATGACCTGAAAGGGCTTCCCTCTAATCGCTTTGAAACTTTGAAAGGCAAAAGAAAAGGCGAGTACAGCATCAGGATAAACAGACAGTGGAGGATCTGTTTTAAGTGGGATGATAAAGGCCCCCGGGAAGTAGGGATTGAAGATTACCATTGAAGGAGAAAGGATTATGGAAAACAAAATGCCCCCGGTTCACCCTGGCGAGATCCTGCGGGAAGAACTGGAAGAGTTAAGCATGTCCGCCAGTGCGCTGGCTAAAAAGCTGGATGTGCCTGTAAACCGGGTGACCCA
>PWGT01000136.1 GCA_003554535.1 Syntrophomonadaceae bacterium
AATGCTACCGAAGAATGGTTCTGGGGCGAAAATATCCTTACTTATGATAACGCCCGGCTTCCTGAAGCTCTTATTGCTGCCGGTTCTTACCTGCAAAATGAAGAAATGGTGGAAATGGGGATCAAAGCCCTGGAATGGCTAATTGAAATCCAGACTGACCCATCTGGGGGGCATCCCTCCTTTGTGGGTAACAGGGAATGGTATCTGCGGGGGAAGGAAAAATCCCGTTTTGATCAGCGTCCTCTGGAAGCTGCTTCTTTGGTTGATGCTTGTTACCGGGCTTATCTTGTTACCGATGATTCCCGGTGGCGAAAAAAAATGGAGTGGAGTTTTAATTGGTTTTTTGGGAATAACGATCTCCATCAGGTATTATATGATTTTTCCACTGGGGGATGTTCTGACGGACTGCAGCCGGCTGGAATCAACCAGAACCAGGGTGGAGAAGCTGTAGTGTCTTTTTTGCTCTCTCTACAACGGATGCAACAACTCACTCACCAGCAGGCCCTGCAAGAAATAGAATAGGATGCGACAGTTGGGGAGGCCCCCAACTGTCGCATAGGTGAAGAATTAGGGATTCATTTCGTACGCTTCGTTCAGGGAAAGCACGTGGTTGTTCCAAACCCTGCGGTACCTGGCATCGTCTACTACCGGTTTTTTGAGCATCTTTAAGAAGTAGTCCATCTGCTCTTTACTGGTACTGGCTTTGCTATAGAGCTTCAGGGCAAAGTTAGAAAAGTCCCGCACCATGAAGTCAAAAATCTGGTCTACCAGCTCATTATCTAGATTGTATAATTCGGCGTTCTCTAAAATAAGCTGGCCGTACACTACTTGCGTGAACAATTCTCCAAATTGCATTACAAAATCAGTATCTTTTTGCTGCTCTTCATCCGGGGGTACTGTAGCCAGGAACTCTTTGAACAATGCTATCTGTTCTTTAAATACCTCCACGTTGGGCAGATCCCACTTAGCGTAGATGTCCTTATAATCGTGGAATGTTACCTTGCCCAGGCCTTTGGCCGGACCCTGATTGAAGAGGAAGTAATCGTGCTTTTCTCCGGTTTGCTGTTCAACTACAGGGTATTCTTGCGGGTTGAAAAAGTAGTTGAAAATAAACTTCGAAATAAGTGCCAGGTTAACATGTACAGTTCCTTCTAACTTGGGCAGTGCCCTGATGTCCCGGCCAGCCATTTCAAAGAAGGTGTCTTTCTCAAATCCTTTGGCGGCAATTACGTCCCACAGTAAATTGATGACCTCTTCTCCCTGGGTAGTAACTTTCATTTTTACAGTAGGGTTGTATAGCAGATAGCGACGATCATCATTTGAAGCCGTGCGTTGATAATCCGAAGCTCTCAGGGCAAAAAGCTTCATTGCTACCAGCCGGCAGTATGCATCAGTGAACATCTGGTTAACATGAGGGAAGTCGGTTACATTCATACCGTAAAGATTGCGGTTGGCGGCGTGGTTTATGGCTTCGTAAAATGCGTGGGTGCAAATGCCTATGGAGGCCCATCCCAGATTATATTTGCCAACGTTTACGGTATTCAAAGCAGAATCCCAGGCATGCTGCCCTACTGAAAGAATATCATCATCAGTAACCGGGTAATCATGCAAGGCGAAATCTGCTACATATGACTGGGCATTGACCACGTTATCCTTTAATTCATAATTCTGGTTTTTGTAATTGGCCACAAAGAAAGTATAATCTTTGGTGTCGGCCATTTTGCCAAAAGTCGAAACCATTTCAGCTACGTTGCCGTTGCCAATATAATATTTTTCGCCGTTAGCCAGGTAAGTTCCATCGCTTTGGGGAGTCAAAGTGGTGTCTGTAGAGTAAATATCAGCTCCTCTGTGGCGCTCAGAGAGGCCGAATGCAAAAACTTCACCGTCTTTCAGTAGATTTGCCGCTCTCTGCTTAGCTTTCTCATTTTCACTCATCCAGATGGGTCCCAGTCCCAGTATGGATACTTGCCAGGTATACCAGTAGTGCAGGCCGTAGAAGCCCAGAATTTCATTGAACTGGCAGTTACGCCAGGTGTCCCAGCGGCAGTTTTCTTCTCCGTATTCCGGTGGGGTAAGCAGTTGATAAAAGATTTCATTCTCCTTTATGAATTCCAAAAGGTCATCATACCAAACTCGATGGCGGTCGTCTTCTTTAAGTTTTCTTTTACCCTTGTTTTCAAAAAACTCGATGGTTTTCTTCATAATTTGCCTTGAATTTTCGTCTAAATGTTCGCCGTTAAACTTGTGTGGGTTTAAAAGCATTTCTTGATTGCACCTCCTGCTTAATTTTAATAACTACTCATGCAGTTTCTTCTATAAAAGGATTCCACAGCAGTTTTTCAAACTCCTTTTTTCCAAAAATTTATTTAATTAAACCAAGTTTCTTAGTCAGCCTCTCTAATGCTTCAAATAAAAGTTGATAAGTAGGAGGTTTTGTGGTAATTTGCTGATATAGTTAACATCTCGGAGGAGCCAAGAAATGCAAACTACAACTAAAATTCCATTGAAAAAAAGCATTGATAGAGTAGATATATTGCTCATCATTTTTGCTCTGTTAATGCCTTTAACAGTGTTTTTAGTCCAAATAGTGTTTGTGGGTTTAATCGGACTCATTTTTGTAGTGGCTGCCAATGTCAAGTGGGGACTGAGGCTGGGCCTGCTTGCTGCAGTTTGGGCTGCCTTAAACGTGCTGATTTCCTTTTATGTGACGGGAGGGGATCCATATAATCTTGGGCTTTCAATAGGTATATACTTTATTATAGCAGTAATAACGGGTAGAAGTGTTGATCTTGTCCGTGCGCATCAGAAAGACCTTCTAAAGCGTGAGGAACAATTAAGGGATGTTATAGAAAGCCAATCTGAAATGGTAGCTCGTGCCACAGCCGATGGCACTATTACATTTGCTAACGAGGCTTATTGCCATTATTTTGGCTTTACCAGGGAAGAAAT
>PWGT01000020.1 GCA_003554535.1 Syntrophomonadaceae bacterium
GATGCACTGACCGGAGTGCCTCTTGCCTATCATAAAAATGCCCCTCTTTTGCTTACACCCTCGAACGAACTGGATGAAGATACGGCTAATGAAATCGAGAGAGTGTTAGAAGAAAATGGTACAATTTATATCCTGGGGGGCGAAGTAGCCATTAGTGATAAAATTTACCAAGGATTAGAAGAAGAATATGGTTACAACTTGGAAAGAATTAGTGGCGCTAACAGGTACGAAACAGCTACTTGTATAGCAGAGAAGCTAATCGAGGACAAAAATAGCAGTTTTCCGGTCTTTGTAGCTACCGGTGAAGATTTTCCGGATGCTGTAGCTATTTCTAGCGTAGCCGCTATTGAAGAGGGAGTAATTCTTTTGACCGGCTCCGATTCTGTGCCTGAAGAAACAAAAACCTTTCTGCATAATCAGGAGAACAACCTGGAACAAATTTACGTGATTGGCGGAAAAGCGGCTGTAAGCGATAAAGTTTTCGAAAAAATAGGTGCTGGCAAACGGATTGCCGGAGAAAACCGCTGGGAAACAGCGACTGAAATTGCCCGTAAATTCTTTGATAGGCCCCAATATCTTACCCTGGCCACCGGGCTGGACTTCCCCGATGCCCTTACCGGCGGTAATTTTGCAGCAATAAAAACGGCCCCGGTATTGCTGACCAGACCGGATGAAAAGCCTGAAGTCTTGACCAAGTACTTAGAAAGAGACACATTTCAAACCGAAGTCTATGCTTTTGGAGGAACCAGCGCAATCAATAGGAAAGTAATTACGGAAATAGATGAATTCTTGATGGACCAGCACAACCGGTAACTTTTTCTTCTTTTCTTTTATATCATTCTTGGTTAAAATTAAACAAAATATAATGAAGGAGACCAATCATGCGCAAAAAAGGCATCTTAACAATAAGTGTTATGTGCTTAATGCTCCTGTTCTTTGTTATTATACTTTCTGATAATACGGGGGGCAAAAAACTTGTAAAGGGAGAAGAAGATAAAACTCCCATAATCGATGAGGTAGAAATCTCTACTCTCCAAGGTCAAAAATGGGCATACAACCGCGGCGCTCACCACAGATTTCTGGAAATAGCCCCACTGTACTGGCAATACGGGCAAAAAACAGGGATAAAGCCTGAAGTTATGTATTCCCAGTCTGCCAAAGAAACCGGGTTTGGTAATTATGGAGGGGTAGTACCCCCTGAATACAATAATTGGGCTGGCATAAAAATTCAAGAAGGGGGGCCTTGCCATGAAAAGGAATCCCATGAAAATTTTGAATCTAACGAAGATGGAGTAAGAGCCCATTTCAACCATATGTCAGCATACGTGGGTCTTGATCCAATTGGAGAACCACACGGCAGATACCATACAGTCATGACTACTACCTGGGCAGGAACTATTAAATATGTAGAAGAATTGAATGAAAGATGGGCCCCCTCTGAAACCTATGGGGACAGCATTGTTCATAGTTATCTCAAGGATCTGCTGAAAACAGATTTGCGCGTTTACGGCCCGGATCGTTATCAAACCGCAATCGAAATCAGTAAAAAAGCTTATCCCCGGGATAACTCAGCAGAAGCTGTAATAATTGCACGTGGCGATGAGTACCCCGATGCCTTGGCCGGAGTTCCTCTGGCCCATCAAAAAAATGCTCCTCTTTTGCTTACTCCCGCTGACAAATTACATGAAAAAACAAAAAAAGAAATAGAGCGAGTATTAATCGAAGATGATAATGATAATAACGAAGACAATGATAATAATTCTAACCGGAACAACGACAAAGAAGGAAAAATATATATCTTGGGCGGAACCGCGGCAATAAGTGAAGAGGTCTCCACTGAATTAAACAATTTGAATAATTACGAAGTAAAAAGAATAGGCGGCCTCAATCGATATGATACTGCTGCTCTTGTTGCGGAAGAATTCATTAAAGAAAAAATCAAGAGTAATGAAGAAGAAGAAGAGGGGGAAGGGGAAGTAAACCTGGAAGATACTTTTCCGGTGTTCTTAGTTAGCGGGGAAAATTTCCCCGACGCAGTATCAGTTTCCAGCGCAGCAGCTTTACAAGAAGGATTTTTGTTGCTAACTAAGCCTGATCAACTCTCATCTGAAACCAATGAATTCCTGAACAATTTTGAAAACAAAATAAAAGATGTCTATACTATTGGAGGGCCTGCTGCTATCAGCCAGCAGGTATATGATCAATCTGGAGCTACCAGCCGTATAGGAGGAGAAAACCGGTTTGAAACTGCTGTGAAAGTAGCTCTAGAGTTCTTTGATGAACCGGTATACCATACTATGGCTACAAGTAGCAATTTCCCTGATGCTCTTACCGGCGGAGTTTATGCCGCTACCAGAGAAGCACCGGTACTTCTTACTAAACCCCAAACTTTACCCGAGCCAGTAACCGATTATCTCAAAAACAAGTTGGAACTGGCTGTTATCCTGAGCTTTGGGGGCGAAAATGCCATCAGCGAAGAAGTTATTTCTAGTATAAAAGATATACTTCCCTAAACTAACTAGTCTTCTTTAAACTTGGGAATATCAAACTGCAGCACATAATTATCCAGTTGGTCGTATAACTCTTCCAGGTTAGAAGTCTGCTTTGCAGCCCAGGCAATATCGGTAGCATACTGGTGAATTCCCGGAGTATAAGGATTCCAGCGCATTTTATAAAGAGTATTTTGCTGGGCATCTTTATTATTTATGTATAATCTGGAAACAAACTGAGCACCACCTTTAATAGCCTCTTCGGGAGAAAACCATTCTTCATCATAAGCACGCCTGGCCCCTTCCCCTTTAGGATCATTATCATAAGCACCAATTCCAAACATATTATATACTTTCACTTCCTCTTTGTCCGGGAAAAGATCATCTTTATCTTCTACTTTAATTCCTTTTGCTAACTCGCTGCTCCCACCGCCAGTCTCATGCAAAGCCAGGGAGGCCAGGAAAATCTCATTGACATCCTCTTTTTGACCAGCCTTAACAAAGACTTCTCCCTGCCCTTCTAATTTTTCCTTATCTTCAAGAAGCTTGTCCAGCTCATCTGCTTCAATGCCCGCTTCTCCAGACAACACCAGAAACTGGTAAATCCAGCGGCTATCTTCTTTCTTGGTTATTTCAGCATAATCCCCATATATCCAACCACTTCGGTTATTTGCATGGATTTTATACCAGGTTCCTTCCGTATCGGAACTGGTATCTTCCTTTCCTTCTGCTTCATCCACTACCACATATACATCTCCTCTACCAACCTGTGTAAGCTTATCACTCTCGGTAGATGGCTTCTGACGAACATTGAGACTGGACGCATCAATCTCCGCAGCCTTCCTTTCCACTTTTCCTTCAGAATTGACAGCAGGATCCAGGAAATAACGCAGGTCTTCCTCTTCCACTGTTTGCCAGCTGTTATTATTATCACCGCTACCATAAAAATCAGTTACCGGGTTGGAATTTTGTTTCTGAAGATTCACCAGTTCCGAAATACTCCGATCGTATTTCGTTGTGGTCAATACTTCCCCGCTATAAACATCTTCAACCACTTCCTCAAATTTCTGTCTTAGCTCTTCAGCTTCTTCAAAAGGCCGGGCATCATCAAGAGCCCAAGCTACTGGCCAATCATGCTCCAATTTTTTATATTTTTCCATATCCAAATCAAGAAGAGAAGCATTATCTTCCAAAACATCCAATAATTCATCTCGAATTGCCTCATTTATTTTTTCCAAAGCTTCTTTAATTTTCTCCGGTGCTTTTTCACCTAATTTAGTTAACTCCTCCTCTATTTCTGGTTCAACGGCATTTTCACCACCGAAAACAAATAACTCATCTGCATAATAACTACTCAGGTACTCCTTCACCGCAGAAGACAATTCATTTTTAACCAGTAAAATACCGCTTCCTTCCCTTGCAGCATAAGCAGCACCTGTTATAGCATCGGGGAAATCCTGACCACTGGCAAACATAAACTGCTGTTGAGGGGCAAAATGCTTTGCAAGCTCTACAGCAGTTTCATAACGGTTTTTCCCGCTAATGCGAGTTGGATTTTTCAAATCTTCAAGCACTTCTTCGTTTATGACTGCTTCTCCACCAGTAACCAAAGTTTCCCTGAGATCTAACTCTTCAAGTTTATCTTCTGTATATTCAGGTAAATTATCTTTATCTGCCAGCAATATAGGATAACCTTCCACGGCTGCGTAAGAAGCAGCAGCCAACGCATCGGGGAAGTTTCCCCCGTAAGAAACCACTGCTTTTTGAGAGCCTCGGGGAGCAACTTCCTCTGCAATTAAACTGGCAGTATGATATCTATTTTCTCCGCTTAAGCGCCTGGTATCAATATTTTTTTCTTTGAATTCTTCCTCTACTTCCTCAGATACTGCATTTTCCCCTCCCAGAATTATAACTTCCCTTGCTCCCAGATTCTTTATTTGTTCTAGAGTTTTTTCACACATTTCGTCGGTAGGAGTCAGCAATATAGGGGCATCCTTCTTATAAGCCAGGGGAACTCCAGCTAAAGCATCGGGGAAATTTTCTCCCTGCGCCAGAACAACTGTAGAAGCATTGTTCCATCCTTTTTTGCTTACTTCAATAGCCGTTTCATAACGATTATCCCCCCATAACCGGCTTAGGTTACTTCCCCCTCCTTCTGATACTGAAGCACTAAAAAATAAGGCCGTTCCAAAAATAAATATAGTCAAAATAAATTTCGCGAAGATCTTCACCGTTGTTTCCACTTATATTCCCTCCATCAAGAAAATCAGAATTCAATATTCAATTAAAAGCATTCAATATAAAAGCTTCAACATCAAAATTTAGTTATCCTTGCAAAATGGTGTTTAAATTTGTTTAAAAAATTGATGCTTTCATAACAATTGTTATAGGGCAATCCCCAAAAGATCATTTTTTGACATGAAAGAAATTATGGTAGCTGCGCCAGTTGTAGAGTTGGTAAAAAGTTCTTTTAAAGAGAAAGGCCCGGGTGAGCGTTTAGGTCCAAAGGTGCCTCTTCGCCCTTCAAAAAACGAGGGAATGCTGCAGCAGCAATCATAGCTGCATTATCAGTACACAACACCGGGGGAGGACAATAAAAAGATACATAAGGAGCTTCCTGGGCAAGGCGCTCTTGCATGAGCCGGCGCAAGGTAGAATTGGCAGCAACCCCTCCCGATAGCAGCAATCCGGCAGGCTTTTTCTCAACCACTGCCAATATCGTTTTTTCAACCAGCACTTCAACTACAGCAGCCTGAAAACTGGCTGCCAAATCATGCAAATTAACCGACTTGCCTTGCCTCTGGATATTATGTAAGTAATTTAAGACTGCAGACTTCAATCCGCTGAAACTAAAATCAAAGCGACTTTCTTCATCCAGATAAGCCCTCGGTAAATCAATAGCATGGGAATTACCCTCGCTAGCCAATTTGTCTATTGCCGGACCCCCAGGATAACCCAGATCGAGGGCCCGGGCCACTTTATCAAAAGCTTCGCCGGCAGCATCATCGCGGGTATGGCCAAAGACTTCAACCTCTCCTTCAGCAGGCATCCAAACAAGGTCAGTATGGCCTCCTGAGGCTATCAACCCCAGCAATGGATATTCAATATTTTGCGGAGAAGTTTCATCACTTTCTTTTGATTCATTTTTTTGATCCTGAAATTTAAGGAAATTAGCATATAGATGCCCTTCCAGATGGTTAACAGGCACCAGCGGAAGTTCAAGAGCGTAGGCCAAAGATTTTGCAGTAGTTACCCCCACCAACAGCGCCCCTACCAGACCTGGGCCATAAGAAACAGCCAATCCGTCAAGATCATCCCACTGGATTCCTGCTTCTTCCAGGGAGGCATTAATTAAAGGGTTAATGATCTCCAGATGGCGTCGGGAAGCTACCTCGGGCACTACCCCGCCAAAGCGGGCATGTAAGTCCACCTGGGAAGAAATTAAATTGCTCATTATCAAATGACCATCTTTTACCACTGCCGTTGCAGTTTCATCACATGAAGTTTCAATCCCCAGGATTATATTACCTTTCTCCGGCACTTTCTCACCTCTGCACTCCAACAAATTTACTTGCCAAAAACTGAGTTTAATCTTCTACGAGACTCTTTGGCCCATTTATCCAATTCATCGTTGATCATGATGAACGCATCCTCGTCCGGATAATAATTCTCACGTTTGCCGCGAACTACAAATCCATGACCGGCATACAAGCGGCGTGCAGATTTGTTGCTGGGCCTCACTTCCAAAGACATCCTCACAGCACCTGATTGATAAGCTTTGGTGATCATAAATTCCAATAAAAGTTTTCCTACACCCAAGCCACGGTAACTTTCATCCACAGCCAGTGTCGTAAGATGCGATTCATCTATTATAACCCACATTCCAGCATAAGCAATCAACCTGCTACCGGAACACAAGACAAAATAATGGGCAAAGCGATTCAATGTTAGCTCTGATTTAAAACCATCTTTATGCCAGGGAGAGTTAAAGGCCTTTTTCTCAATTCGCATGATATTATCTACATCACTTTTACGCATATGCCTGATCTTTAGGTTTAATTCAGGTTTTACGTTCATATTCATCTCCGTGGACATGTTAAGCCTCCTGTTGCTGACATTGATTTTGATAATTTCTTTCCGCTTCCGGCAAACGCAAATACTGCGGTTGCAGATGGTAAAAAGAAAAATCTTCGATTGGGTCAGCAGACAACTTTATTTTTCGTAAAGCACAACTGGCAACTGATGAAGCCCTATTAAGGGCAAGCATGGAGGGCACTTCTCTGAATCTTTCCCCCAATTGTTCATATAAATAGGTTTTATATTTAAATATTCCATCACCGGGAAAATAAACTGGTTCCTTAAAACGATCAAGTATCTGCATTAATTCATTTATAGACATAGCCCCCGGATCCTGCAAAACTTCCAATTTAACTTCATCCAGGACAGATTTAGCAGCAGCATTTCTAAATGTGTCACCTTCTCCATCTTCTGAAATGCGATGGTGAAATCTAAACAAGGCCGTATAAACCTGGTCACGACGAGCATCAAGAATCGGACATATCAAATCTCCTTTAACAGTAGCCAGGTTATAAGCCAGTGCTTCCAATGTAGAGACGCCTACAGCAGGAACCCCCAATCCCTGTGCTAAGCCGCGGGCAGTTGACACCCCTATGCGCAGACCTGTAAAAGATCCAGGGCCTGCAGCTACAGCTACTGCAAACAAATCACATTTAGAAGTACTTGTATCCTGTATTAAATTATCTATTAACGGCATTAGCCTCTGGGAATGCGTTTTTTTAATATTTTGAGTATATTCAGCTATCAATCTTCCATCACTACTGTCTATTAGAGCAGTGCTACAAACCCGAGTGGCAGTGTCCAATGCCAGTATTAGCATACCTTTTCCTCCCGTAAATTTTTAATCAATTTTACCCAAATAGTCACGCTCAACCGCTTTGACCAGGTTATCGGTAAGCTGGCTATAAAAATTATTCCTGGGGTAAAAAGAGAGTTCCCGCCGGTCATTATCTTCTCCTGGAGCATCATAAACAAGCTCAATATCGAGCCGCTCGGGAGGGAGAATATCTGGGAATTTCCCCGCCCACTCAATAAAGACAGCACC
This sequence comes from Syntrophomonadaceae bacterium, assembly GCA_003554535.1. The sequence goes on from PWGT01000020.1 coordinate 7,612, forward strand.
TTCTCCACCATCTAAATACTCTTCAATCCCCAAAGGTTCCAATTCACTTTCATCAACAAGCCGGTAAAAATCAAAATGATAGAGGGGTAAACGACCTTGGTAAATAGACATTATAGTAAAAGTAGGGCTGCGCACCGGTTTAATCACTTCCAGCCCCCGGGCAGCACCTTTAACCAGGACCGTTTTGCCGGTGCCCAGTTCTCCATTCAATGCTATTACCACCGGAGTCTCAATAAGTTCTCCCAGTAGTTGCCCAATTTTATATGTCTCTTCAGGATTCCGGGTAGTTATAATCGCTTTCTCTGGTAACATTGTCAACCCTGCCTCCAAAAAATTGCTTCCCCTGGCTAAAATGTTTAACTCAAGTTAAATTTGTCAAAGCTACTTGTAATTTCGTAGTATTTATCAGCGTTTATTATCAACTAATATTTACTGCTTTATTATATCCTAACAACGGGTATTTGAAAAGTTTCACACCCCTAACCCAATATTACTGTATAGTTATATACTTTTTAAAACCTCTAAATAGTAAGTAAAGTAATTCGTTTAATCTGAACCTCAATTAATTTTAATATTAATTATTCTTTCTTGGCTGAATATATCCTTTTACTTGAAAAATTCTTAACTTAAATCCTTTATGCAATAAACATAAAAAGCTCCTGCCTTCCCTTCTTTAAGGAAAAACAGGAGCGAACTAATAGCTGCTTTCACAAGCACTTACAGGCAAATTTCATTGCCATACGCATAGGTTAAAAAGCTTTTAACTCTGATCATTTTTGTTTCCCGGAGGCCGCGTGCGTTGTTTGTCCTTGGTTTGCAAAAACTCCGGACGGAAGCGCTGATTGGGCACAGGGCGACGAACCATGACATTCCAAAACTCCCGCGCATGGAAAGGAAATAATGGCCACAAATAAGGATGCCCAAATGACTTGGTAGTAGCCAATCGCAAAAAAAGCAGTAACAACCCTATTATTAACCCTGGCAAACGGAAAATTCCGGTCGTGAGAATAAGAAAAAGAAGCACCAGGCGGTTAGCCATACCTAGTTCCCAACTGGGCGTGGAAAAGATCCCTACTGCTACCAAACCCATATACAGAAGCACTTCGGGAACAAAAAATCCAACTTCTACCGCAATTTCTCCAATAAGGAGTGCTCCAACCAACCCCAGGGCAACAGCCAGGGGCGAAGGAGTATGAATGCTAGCCATCCGCAGGAGATCAATCCCCAAATGAGCAAATATGAACTGCAGCATCATGGGAATCTCGTAATCTTCTTCGGTGCCAATAAAATCCAACGCTGGTGGTAAAAGATGTGGCTCCAGCACCACCAGTAGCCAGAGAGGAACCAGCAAAAAGGAAATTAGAATCCCAATTAACCGTACCCACCGGATGTATAACCCTACTATTGGATCATGGCGATATTCTTCAGCATGATGAATGTGGTGAAAAATAGTTGTGGGCGCAATAATTACTGAAGGTGAATTATCAACGATTACAATCACGTGTCCTTCTAAAAGATGCACTGCCGCTACATCCGGGCGTTCGGTATAACGGACCTCTGGAAAGGGATTCCAGTACTTTTTACGCATAAACTCTTCCAGGGTTTTTTCAGCCATAGGCAGAGCATCAACTTCTATGGCGCCAATTCGTTGCCGGACATTATCTACCAGGTCTGGAGAAGTAATATCTTCGATATATAAAAGACACACATCAGCCGCCGATCTTTTTCCCACCCTTGCTACTTCTGCCCTAAACTTTGGATCACGAAGACGTCTTCGCACCAGGGCAATATTGAACATCATTGTTTCCACGAAACCGTCCCGTGAGCCGCGAGTAACTTTTTCCACATCCGGTTCTTCCGGTTGACGTGCCGGATATATACGACTGTCAATAGCCAGGGCTTCCTGCTCACCATCAACCATAAGAACCATGGGGCCGGAAAGTGACTGGTGGATTATCTCTTCAAGGGTATCTATGGTATCCACATCTACATAAGGAAGATGGGAATTAAGAATTTTGACCAATGTATTGGGTACCATTTCCTCTCTGGAAACATCCATCAAGGAAGTCATAATTATGGTAGCCACCGTATCATCAACAAACCCATCAACAAAAAGCAAAGCTGCCTTTTTGCCGCCGATTTCCATTTCTCTTAATACCAAATCCACACTGGTATCTATGCCCATCTCCCGGTTCAACCATGAAATGTTATCTGAGAGCTTCTTGTGTATTATTGATATTCCTCCTTTCTGGTAAACCGGTACTTGGCAAACTAGTGCAATGATAAATTTTGCATTGTTTTTTTCAACCTTTACAGGAAAACCTTCTTGTTAATTGAAAAGAAATAGGCAAAATGGGCAGAAAACATTTTAATTGATTGCTTACCTCTTACACCAAACCTCTTCCACCAGCGATTGCCTTTACTTACCCTTTGGGCTCGAATATTAAAGCCATGATAAATGCAAATATGATTGCTGCCGTAATACCGGTACTGGTAAGTTCAAACATTCCGGTAAGAACTCCGATTACACCACTGCGGGCGGCTTCCATCATGGCTCCTTGAGCCAGAGCATTGCCAAAGCTGGAAATAGGTAAAGAAGCGCCTGCCCCTGCAAATTTAATCAAAGGCTCATAAAGCCCCAAACCACCCAGGATGCCACCACCGACTACAAAACCAGAAAGGATATGTCCGGGGGTAAGCCGAGTAAGATCAAATAAAAGTTGACCCACAACACAAAACAAACCACCCACCACAAAGGCTGCCAAATAAGATTCCAATGATATATTCACACTCCCTAAAAATATAATATTTATTGTTCTAAAGAAACTGCATGAGCTATGCCCGGGATAGTTTCCCCCTGCAAAGAAGTTGTAGGGCTATGCATAGCTCCCGTGGCTACTAGCAGGACCCGGTTTAACTCTTTTTTTTGCATACGCCTCCAGAGGTGGCCCAAAACCCCTATAGCCGAGCAAGCGCAGCCACTTCCCCCTGCATCTACCTGTTGGTGCTGATAATAAAGCATGGCCCCGCAGTCATCATATAATTGGCCCAGGTTGTAGCCTTTGCGCTGGAGCAGGTCTTCGAGCACCTGTTTTCCCACCTGTCCTAGGTCACCAGTCACTATAAGATCATAATAATTTGGCTCGCGCTGCAGTTCCGTAAAATGGGAATGGAGCACAGTGGCAGCAGCTGGGGCCATAGCAGTTCCCAGATCAAAAACATCAGTTATGCCCATATCCACTATTTCTCCCACAGTAAAGGAGGTAATACGCATGCCAGGTCCTTCCGTATCTATGAGTGCAGCACCTGCTCCTGTAGCTGTCCACTGAGCATAGCCTGGCTTTTGAAAACCATACTCGGTGGGATATCTGTATTGTCTTTCCGCACTGCAGTTGTGGCTGGAAGTAGCAGCTAACACCCGACTACCAAATCCTCCGCTTAACAATATTCCAGCCAGACCCAGCCCCTCAGCCAAACTGGTACATGCACCATAAATGCCCAGAAAAGGAATCTGCAAGGATAATGCCGTGAACCCCGACACAGTAATCTGGTTCAGAAGATCCCCCGCCAGGAAAAAATCTATATCTTCCTTTTTAAGCTTGCCTTTTTTCAAGGTTATATAACAGGCCTCCTCCATGAGGCTACGTTCTGCCCGTTCAAAACTCTTTTCTTGTAATGAAAGATTCTGGCAAACCAAATCTGCATCAGCCCCCAGGGGCCCCTCTCCTTCTTTGGGCCCAATTACAACCCCTGTTTGGGACAAAAAAGGAGGGGTAATAAACAAGATACTATTATTTCCTACTTTCTGGTTACTCATCTTTGCCAACCTTTCTCTCCAGCCAAGGGATTTAATTTGCCTTTTTAGCCTCTTGCCCACTTAAGGGTCTGGGTCTGGGTCTGGGTCTGGTCTGGTCTGGGCAGGAGCAATATAAGTCGCTCCCTTGGCTGGTATTCTCTTTGATTAAATGATTAAATCAGTGTTTAAAACAATAATGCTCAAATCAATGCTGAAATTAACCCCACAATAAAAGCGGTAACTACCCCAAACACAATTATGGAGCCGGCCAACATGAACATTTTGGAACCTATCCCTGTTACCAGCCCTTCTTTTTTAAACTCCAAGGCTGTTGCAGTTACCGAATTAGCAAACCCCGTCACCGGTATAGCTGTGCCAGCTCCAGTGTAGCGGGCTATTTTGTCAAATACCCCCAATCCCGTTAATAAAGCTGCCAGGAAAATAAATACAGCCACCGTCGGATTAGCGGCTTCTTTTTCCGAAAATCCCATTCCCACAAAAAAGTCCTGCACAAATTGTCCTAGCAGACAAACAAGTCCTCCGCTTAGGAAAGCCATAATTATATTTTTAAGTAGCGGAGGGCGAGTTTTTTTTTGTCCTGCTATTTGCCGGTATTGTTGCTTTGTAATGTCAAACTCCTTTTCCACCTTGTTACTCAATTAAATCACCCTTTTTATCTGCTTTTATCTCAACTTTTGTCCCCACGCTGTTAATTTATTCTTCATCCCGAACTCCAAATGCCAGTTTGACATTAGCTTTGTAGCCAACTACTTCTCCATCTTTTACCTGAGCAGTAAAATTTAAAATTTCCACTCCGGTAATATCACTTACCGACTGAGATGCTTTTTGAACAGCATCACTCACGGCGTCATCCCAGCTGATTTCAGATTCTCCAACTAGCTAAATGAGCTTGGCAACAGTCATGCAGGCACCTCCCTTCTTTACTGAAAAATTTTCTTCAAATCCACCATAAATCCACCATTGCTCTATAGTCACAGTTCTCCTCGAAAAAACTAAAGCTTTTTTCTAATGTGTGATTCTTGTGTTATTCTGTGTGATTTATTAAATTTAACAATTTGGAATAGATAAGCTGGATAGCTACCAACCATCTTGTTGTATAATGCTATAAACCGGAATCGATCTTTGGGGAGGCTGGCTATCTTCAGGAGAAATCACAAAGACATAAGCTAATAATACGATAACCAGCACAGCAGAAAAAGTGATAGCTATTCCTATTATTTTTTTCATCTCTCTTTCATCTTCTGCTCTATTAAACATGAAGTTTTCCCCTTTTATAGATTTACATTTACAACAAACTGAAAACAAACTGAAATAACAGGAATAAAAGAGAAAGGAGATTAAACATCTGCCTAATTAACTTTTCCTTTTCACCTTTTCAATTGTAGTATTTAACTAACAAAAGGATTTATGAGAGAAATATTTATCTTTGAAGGTGGTAATATTTGCCATTAACATAAGAAGAAAACCATACTGAAAGAATAATTTAGAAGTAATTGAACCAGTTAAGGAGATACTAATTCAAAGACATATTGAGGTATCGTAAGGTATTTTTTAAGTAATATCTGCCACGGCTTCAATCCTTTGTTTCATTCTTTGAAAAAGGGCTTCCTCTTCATCTGTATTCAACTTCAAGGCTTGCTGGGGGCACAATTCTACGCACCTGCCGCAGCCGCGGCAATCTTCCCCTATTTTAACTTTTCCGCTCACTAAAGAAGCGGCTTTTAC
>PWGT01000014.1 GCA_003554535.1 Syntrophomonadaceae bacterium
AAGTGAAAAGATGTTTATTAGTTTGTCTTTATGAGCCGTTTCCCTCCTTTATAAGAAAGTTACATGGTAAGAAAAAGCGTCCTTCAAAGGGCCGACGACGAATCGACCATGAAAGAATTTATCGAGAAACCTTAAGGCAGGTGATTTCAAGGGAAGCGGATCATTTAAATAACTTGGACTATGATCCGATAATACTTTAATTTCATATCTGGCAAAATGTGGATAAGGACTACCCTCTATGTGGTTGTTCCTTTGAACCTCATGCCAGAAGGGAAATGTAATAATGTTGAAATTATGTTATATAATAACACCTGCCTGACGTGCAAATTATAGGGCTTGACTTTGATTAAAAAATTTTATGCAACATTACTGATTTCACAGGAAGTTTCTCAACTGCTTTATGGGCTATTAACATGAACAGAATTTACCGTGGCATTGCCTTAAAAAAATAAAGGAATGGAAGCAAAAAAGTTTTAATATAAACTGTTTATAGACATGCTTTCCCCCCGGTATCAAGGGTTTGTGGAGCATGAAGGGTTCAGGAGAAATATGGGAGCAAAATTTCCCGATGTCGAAATGATGGTGCCCAATTACCGGGAAAGCATGGAATTATAAAGTGGTTATTGATTACCCCATAAAACCTCTTTTTGCTTTCTCCCGGTACTCGGCCTGCTTCTTAAGCATGATAAAAGCAATTACGGCTGCGCCGCTTACGGCAGCTATGCTTCCCAGCTGGGCATTGGTGAGGCCGGCCCACAATATTTCTCCCTCCCGGAAAAATTCCGTGGTAAAGCGAAGCAGCCCGTAAAAGAAAACAAAGGCGGTAATGGTAAAACCGTAAGCCGGGCGGCGCCGGTGCAGAAGTTTTAGTATGATAAATATAAGCACCGCACCCAAAGCGGCGTAAAGCTGGACCGGGTGCCGGGGCAAACCGTCCTCCAGCCGCACCATGACCACCGCCCAGGGCACATCGGCAACTTTGCCGTAGCAACATCCGGCCATAAAACAACCAAATGCACGGGTAATGGCATAGCCCAGGGCAAAATAAGGCGCCAGCAAATCGGCCATTTGCAAATGATTGATCCGCCGCAAGCGGGTCCAGAAATAATTGGCAAGAACCCCACCGATTATGGAACCATAGAAGGAAAGGCCGGCCAAGCGGAACATAAATATCAGTTGCGGGTTGGCCATGTAATTATGCCAGTTGAGGATGACGAAGAGGAGGCGGGCGCCCACCAGCCCGGCGAAACCGATAATGATGCATCCTTCCAATACCAGGTAGGGTTTTAACCCTTCTTTTCTGCCCGCCAGGACGGAGAGAAAGATCCCGATGGCCAGGGCGGCTATTATGGCCACGCGGTAGGGGGGGTAGGTGATATCGCCAATGGTAAAAAGGTCCGGATTCAATGGATCATCTCCATTTTATATCAGGTTATTTAATACTCCATATTTTGAAATGCAATAGCTATTTGCTAAGCTAATAAACTCTGCATTACAATATTGACTAAAATTCTATATATCTTTCTCAGTAACCTGCTTTTGATAATTGCTAACTAATTTTATTTGATTTGTTAGTTTTTTAGATCTGAGATTTTATGTGATAGCTTATTAATAATATATTTTTTACAGACCAAAAAAAAGAGAAGGAAAGAAAACAATGAGAGGGATGAGAAGAATAATAGAATTATTGGTTAAAAAATGTTACAATACTTATACTAAGATTTAGAAAAATGTTTTATTAAATTTACTAGACAACAAGAAAATTCTCCTTTATAATAGAGATTGGGGTAGTCCTTGCCCAAATCTCTACATAAAGGAGAACCAAAAATGCAAGACAAGGATACCACAAAATCCACATTTAATCAATTGTTTGAGTCGATTTTTCGTTTGATCCGATAATACTATAACTCCATACCTGGCAAAATGTGGATAAGGACTACCCTCTTAGTGGTTGTTCCTTTAAACCTCATGCCAGAAGGAAAATGTAATAATATTGAAATTATGTTGCATAATAACACCTGCCTGACGTGCAAATGATAGGGCTTGACTTTGATTAAAAATTTTTATGCAACATTACTGGTTATACAGTAGAGTTAATCAATGAGTTTCCGGCAAGCAAATAGGAAACTGGTATAATGTTAATATACCGGATCAAGAACAGGAAAGCGAGTAGAAGATGGATGAATTTAAAATGGTTCGGCACGGCAACAATTTTAATGAGCGATGAAGATACTTCCATACTGTTTGACCCTTTTATCTCCATGAATGAAGAAGCCGGGGCTTATGATCATAAAGACGCCGCGGGCGTGAAGGATATTTTTATTACCCACGGCCACTTCGACCACTTAGTGGATGTGCCCCAACTGATGAGGGGGGCGGATAAGAAAGTCCACTGCTGCCCAACGGCGGCTGAGACGCTCCAGCGGGAAGAGGTACGCCCGGAGCAAATTAATCCCCTCAACCCCGGTGACCGGGTAGAGATTGGCCCCTTCAACATCCGGGTTTTGAAAGGGGAGCACATAAACTTCGATTTGAAACTCATAGCCACTACTTTATTTAATCGGCGCCTCATCCGGAATAGGAAAAACGCCCAAACAATTGCCCGGCTAAACCGAAATTTCCCCCAGGGGCAGGTTCTGTTATTCGAAATAGAGGCAAAGGGGAAAAAGATCCTGCACATGGGCAGCCTGAACCTGGATGAGGAAGAAACCTACCCGGAAGGGGTGGATGTGCTTACCATCCCCTTTCAGGGCAGATCTGATTTGAACGAATACTCCCTGCAGTTCATGGAAAAACTGCAACCGAAAGCCCTTTACCTGCACCATTTTGATGATACCTTTCCGCCTATTTCAAGGAGCGTGGACCTTGAAGAGTTTAGAAAAATTATGGAGAAGCGGTTTCCCCATATTAAATTGA
>PWGT01000119.1 GCA_003554535.1 Syntrophomonadaceae bacterium
CTTAGTTCTTCGTCTTCGCTATTAAGGGATTTAATCAGTCCCTCTGCAGCGTCTACCCTGGCATATTCACCGGCACGACCAAGTTCAAAGGCAGCCATCCTGGAAACACAGGAGTTTTCATGTTCCAGCAGTTCCACGAGCAATTTGACGCTAATGGGAGCGCATACCCCAAGAGCCCGGGCAGATGCTATACGCACCTCTTCGTCCTCATCTTCGAGGGCTTCTGCCAAAGCAGGTGAAGCCGTTTTAAAAGCAGGGTGGCCGATATTATAAAGCGCCCAGGCTGCCGCTTCCCTTACCCCTGCATCTTCATCTCTTAGGGTTTCAGCCAGGGCAGTGGCTGCCTCAGTTGCCCCCGGTGCTCCAATTTCGCCAAGGGCTTCTGCCGCCATACACCTTTTGTTTGCGTCATAGCTTCGCAGCATCCAGGTAAATTCACTAATTATGCCTGGTATGTTGTTATACTTATACGCACTTCGTGCTATTTGAGTGAGGGTATCAACTGCTGTCTTTGCCATTACTTGATCATCCAGTGCTTTTCTTATAGCGGGGATACCGTGCAAGACAGCCTTTCCTATGCTGCCCAGCTTTTCCATGGCATGCCGTTTTTCATCAACGCTGCAATTATTATCCTCAATTATCCTGGTTAGCTCTTCCAACTCTTCTTCAGGTTCGTGCTTTTTTTGTGCGTTAAATAAAGCATTGTAACTGCTGGTTTCCTCAGACAACGCTTCTTCCGAGCTATTTGTTTTTACCGCTTCATCACCTTTTTCTGAAACCTTGAAAAGAGCTGCTACTTCTTTCTGTACTTTCGCCTGGTCAAACTCATAAAAGGAGGCGGTGGTAAAATAGCGTGAATTGGAAACCATGCGCTGGCCTTTCCTGCGAAATCCGAAGTCGTATAGAATTTCTTTAATCATGCTACCAATCATTCGCCTATTTACAGGATTATCGAAATCGAGGTGCCCTTCGAATTTCTCCTCAAGCTCTTTTACTACACCATTAAGAGCAGGCTTGCCTACCTCACTTGCCTGAGCCATGGACCAAATGCGTTCCGGAAAAGATAAGAATTGGTAAAGCTCCTCATACACCGGCTCAGAAAATGCTTGGCGGTACCGCGGGTACCATTCCAGAAATCGGTAGAGAGGCATGTTAAACTCCTTACTTAAATTAATATATAAGCTACATTACCATCCAATATTGAGTTTGTCAATATTGGACTCCTAAAGCGATCACACCAAGTTCCTTTAACTGCATTGATCATAACGTGTCACTCCACCGAACTAAGGGGAATCTTAAACGCACAGCATCTCAAATTTTTTGCTTTCAGTTCTATCTCCTGAAGGATAGGGTAAATGACATTTATGACACAGAAGCATCAAAGATTAGTAATTAGGAGAGAAATTCATCTGTTGGCTATTTCTAACCACTGTATTCCAAGCATGTACAATGGTAAAGTAACTTTAGAGAGAGAAACCCATTTTTTATATCTTCAAATTGCCTTTATCTTTAAACCTCTTAAAGCGTTTCTGGTCAGGCTGCGCCCTCCCTGTAATATTTTTTGACCGTGTAATCACTACCGTAAAACCCATGTTCTGTTATCAATCGGTCATGAATTCGCTTGGCGGAATATTTTCTTGGGAGCCTCCCTATATGCCATAAGTCACTGGTTAATAATCCTCCGGCAAAGAGCCATTACCAATAAGATAACAGACTGAAGAAATATAAAATTTCCTTTTTACAAATTAAAAAGAACCCACATAAACTTAATAACCTTTTCATTACCACCTTTTAAAACATTCCATAATATTTATATTTTATCCAATCTGCATAATCTTCAATATTATCATCCCTTTCTACCCCACCAATCTCCCAATTCCCTCCAGTCTTCTTTCTTACAACGTAAATTGAATTCTCTCCATCAATAATAACATTAACAAGAGCAATATCATCGGGATTTGTAAGCTCTCCTTTACTTCTTACATATTGCTCTTGCTCACTTGTAAAATATTTTGACAACCTTTTTGAACCTTTCACTTCAAAATTATTAATTTCCGGAACATCACCACCCATTTGAATATTAGTTCCAAAATAATCAAAACCTTCAACAAGGTAATCCATTGCTCCTTCTACATCTCCTTCTTTTAATTTTTCAAGGTGATTATATACCGTTTCTTCTGGACAACCTTCAAACAACAACCCACAACTTACTACCAACAATAAACTTAATAAAAAGGTTATTAAACATATAAATTTCATGATATTTATCCTCCAGCAATATTTTAAAAATAAGAATATACTATAGAATATAATCGGGGTTTCATTTAAACTGCTATCTTCTCCCAGGGCGGTTTGCTAGTTTTCGCAGTAATTGATACTGATCCTGAACATATTTCTCACCCTTTAACTAGATTCATTTGCTGATTAGAGACTACTATCTACATCACCTTAAAACCACCCCCTTGAGATGCAGTAGTCTTTCGGAAACTCAAACTTAAGTCTCCATGGTGTTTTTGCCCTATGGAGGTTTTCTTTTCACCCCCATTTTTCATGACAACTTCATATGGCGATATTAGGCAATATGTCTTAATATCATTAAATACAATCAGATAATCAGCATATAAAGCCCACCAGGGCCACATATGGAGCTTGACAATTTTAAATTCGCCCCAAAATCGATTTAGAGGCATTATTTGACAGTCTCTAATTTCGATTTCAAGGAGGCGATTTTTTATGCTCGGCCCCTGGCGCATCCACGCCGAATTTCAGGAACGACTGAAAGAGCAAATACGCGTGTTGCTGATTGGTGAACCAGCAAAAGTAGGCTTTCATGCCAAAGCATTGGAAAAGGTTTATTGCCTTAATTTAGATCCTCTAAA
>PWGT01000042.1 GCA_003554535.1 Syntrophomonadaceae bacterium
AGATCTTTAATTCCAAAAGAAAAACTGTTAGGCAAGCCGGAACATGGCATAGCACGGTCAGCAAAAGCCAGCAAAGAAGCGATTATCGGATTATTGGTGGCATTACAAAACCTGACCGAAGATAAATTTTTAAACGATAAAGAGTATTATAATGGCTTACTTGGAATAATTGGTAATTATATTAAAGACATTCCCTCTGTAACGCTGAGCAGGTCAGAAGATTATCAAGAGGGATTTCCATTGCTGGAAGTGTTTATTGATGAAAAAAAATCCGCAAAAAACGCTTTTCAAGTGGCCGATATACTGAGAAGGCAGGGTATATATATTAGAGATAATAAATTAAACCAGGGTTGCATAGCCATCCATCCTGTTTGTTTGGATGAAGAAACCGCTTACTTTGTTGCCGAAAAACTGTTTAGTATTATATCTAAATGATATGGAGATAAAAAATTACTATACACATCTCATCATCCACATGTTATATAGAGGGAATAAGTAGGGAACAATAGAATTAATAATTACCATAATTGTACTACAGGAGGTAGATTGAAATTAAAAAGATACTAGTAATATTGCCCATGTACCATCCGGTTGGGGAAGAAATCCTGGCCAGGGAGGCTCAAGTAACAAGGACAGATAATTATGATCCTGATAATTTAAAAAAAATACTTTCTGAAGAAAAATTTGATGCAGTAGTTCTGAGGGCTCCTGCTCAAATGACCAGGGATATTATTGAAGCTGCGGATGGCGTAAAGGCTATATCTGGGGCCGGAGCCGGCCTTGATAATATTGATGTTGAAGCTGCAACGGAAAAAGGCATTGCAGTATTAAACTGTCCAACAGTGAATGCTGTATCCGTTGCTGAACACGCACTTACTTTGATGTTAACTGTATCAAAAAAAATCTTACCTTGTGATCAAGCCGTGCGAAAGGATAATTTCGAACTACGAAACAAATTGAGGCCAACAGAATTAAATGGGAAAGTACTTGGTTTAGTTGGTATTGGGGCAATTGGCTCTAAACTTGCTAAAATGGTCCAGGACGGTTTAAACATGTCGGTAAAAGCATTTGATCCTTATGTAGATGCATCATTAGCTGAATCATTAGGAATTGAACTGCTTCCTGATTTAGATAGTTTATTACCTTTATGTGATGTATTATCTTTGCATGTCCCTTTGTTGCCTGAAACAAAAAATATTATTGGTGAAAAAGAAATAAGCCTTATGAAACCAACAGCAATAATAATCAACACAGCAAGGGGCGGGATACTGGATGAGGAGGCTTTAACCCGGGCTTTAATTGATAATAGAATTGCCGGGGCCGGATTGGACGTATTTTGCACTGAACCGAATATTGATTGCAGTTCTCCTTTGTATAGCCTGGATAACACGGTATTTTCTCCACACCTTGGTGGTATAACTGAAGAATCAACCTATCGAATGGCTGAAGCAGTAGCGACAAATATTTTAGCGTATTTGGAAGGGAACTTCCCGGAAACTGTTTGTAATGCAAATGAATTAGATCTTAACAATTAGTGCAATTATAGGAAAAGCGAGGTTTTGATAGCCTGCATTATTAAGGAGGTGATTCTAGATGGGCGGTCGCAGAATCTCTTCACCTAAAGTACGAGAAAATGATCAAGTGCATTTATCCCCAGCCATGGAAGCAGGCGATTTCATTTTTTTATCTGGTATTATCCCGCGTTACCCTGAAGATAATACCATCGTGACTGATGACATTGAAGCAGGAACCCGATTTGGATTGGAAGTTATGAAAAATCTTCTGGAAGAAGCGGGTGCCGGCCTCAATGATCTGGTGAAGGTTAATATTTATTTGAGTAATATTAACGACAAACAAGCAATGAATGAAATATATAAGACATATTTCCCTGGGGATCCCCCGGCCCGCACAACTGTCCAGGTAGGCAGTATTGGTGCTGGCATTATGGAGATAGAGGGTATAGCGTACCGGAAAAATAGGCAGGTCTAGTATGGCTCGCAAGTTATCTTAGTGAGTTTTTCTTGAAGTTGTCCATGTAAATGTTCTTATATTGCAACCTAAAATAATCAAAAACATATACCCACAAAGCTTTAAGGAAGTGCAGATATTTATTCCATGAGAGGTAAAAAAGGAGGTAAATGATTTATGTCATTTTATAAAAAAGCTTATCTTAACGGTAAGATAGTTCCCATTGAAGAAGCTGGAGTATTAGTATCGAGCCCCACGTTTCGATATGGAGCCGCAGTTTTTGAAGGGTTAGGGGCATATTGGAATGCAAACCAAAATAAGAAGTATGTATTATCTTTAGAAGAGCATTGCTGGAGATTACTGGAATCAATGAAAATGGTTCGTTTTGAACATTCCTACACAATCGAAACAATAAAGTCGTCTGTATTGGAGTTACTGAAAGCAGAAAACCACCAGGAAGATGTCCATATTTTACAGTCAGCTTTCTTGGAAGGTGAAGGTGGAATGACCTCTAAAAGTCCGACCGGTCTTTCAGTAATTGCCAGGGGTAGGACCCGGTCCAGTGGTTTTGAAGATGGATTTTCATGTAAAATAAGCTCATGGACCAGGATAGCGGACAATAGCATGCCTCCCCGAGTCAAATGTGTGGCGAATTATCAAAATGGTCGCCTTGCACAATTGGAAGCCAGTACTGATGGTTATGATTATGCTATTTTGCTTAACCAGAGGGGAAAAGTAGCGGAAGGACCGGGGGCATGCGTGATGGTTATAAGAAATGGGACTTGTATAACTCCACCGGTAACCGGCGATATATTAGAAAGCATTACCAGGAAATGTTTGATTACAATTTTAGAAAAAGAAATGAATATCCCTGTTGTAGAAAGAGAAGTTGA
>PWGT01000018.1 GCA_003554535.1 Syntrophomonadaceae bacterium
GGGTAGGGGGTTACCACCCTGGCAGCAACGGAGGTGGATCACATTTTACCCAGCGTTTACCCTATAGTGGATCACTTTTTTCCTGGCGTTAGTGGATCAATTTTTTTCTGGCGAGTGGATCCCTTTTTTCTTGACAATCGCAAAAATGAGTATAAACCTCCAGCAATTCGACCGGGCACAAACGAATCAGGCTTAAGTATATGGCTGGATTACAACAAACATTTCTGAGGTAAATTTATTCTTGCTCTTGAGGTTTAATTTCTCTTTGAGGTTTAATGCTGCAGGTTCTGGTAGGTATAGCTTGAAAGTATGATATATTTCACAATAAGAGATAGGAGGTCCTTCAAATGTCTACTTACCTGATGTATGGCAAATATAACCCTGGGTCACTCAGTTTTACTACATTTCCTGCCATAACCATCGATGAGTTTGATGAGTTGTTTTAAACTCTGAGCCCATAATCACACCTCCATCTCACTATTCGTGTGAAGTGCTCCATTTCATTGTCCATTATATGCTTATCAAAATATATTGATTGTTTTTAACAAACCGTCCTATGTGCATTTACAAATTTCTGCAGAAATATATTATCAAAATTAATTGCCAATTATAAGGACTTAAACTTAACCACCAGGATAACGATCCCGCCACTCATCATCTTCTTGATATCCAATTAAAAGATCATCAGCTACCTGTAAAATCACATCTTTTAACTCAAGCTTTTCTATCCAGGCCTGGGGTATGATGCTCAAACCAAAATAAGCACCCGCAATGTTACCTGTAATAGCTCCAGTACTGTCACTATCACCACTATGATTAACTGAAGCAATGAGCGCTTTTTTGAAGTCTTCTTTATGCTTCAAAGAGCAGTAAACTGCTATAGCTAAAGCTTCTTCTCCGACCCAACCTTCGCCCAGGATTTTTATTGCTTCACTATCGGGCAAGTTACTATCTGCAAGCTCAAGCGCCTGATTCAATGCTTTGGTACATTCTTCATGCCCCTTATAATCTTTCGTTTCTAAGATGGATTTTTTTACCGCAGCATCAATATCGTTTCCTTCGATAATTGAGGCGATGATAAAGGCAAGTGCACCTGCTGATAGATAGCCTGATGGATGCCCATGGGTAATACAAGCAAACTCAGCCCCCATCTCAAATGCTCTTTTTTTATCGTAAGCCAACCCTGCCGGTGCAACTCTCATCACTCCCCCGCAACCTTTGCTGTTGTTTAGCGGGCTTTGAATCTCTCCTTTTGTTCTGCTCAATAGAGCTGATAGGCACGTATTACCAGGCGCCCTTCTGGCATAAAGCTCTTTTACGCCGAGCAACCACCCCGTATATATCCAGTCATATTCATCAATTTTTGGGTATCCTTGCGTCAAAAGACATCTTTGATATGAATAATAAACAACAGAAGGGGGATGGCAAATGCCTTTTAAATTCCCCCTTGTGTTCGCTCTTAGAATGCCTTCTGCCGTAAAAAGAGTCATCTGGGTATCATCGGTTATTTCCGCCAGACCAGAGTCAGCACAGGCCAAATCAGTAATACCGGTTTGGCCATATTTATGCTTAATCGAATCATACTTCATAAATTCCACAGGCCAACCGAGGGCATCACCAATAGCTCCTCCGATTAGGCAGCCTCTATAGTGCTCCTGGTTTCTTTTTGTTTGGGGCAAACTGGTACTTCTCATTTTCCGATCCTTCTCTCTCATTTACTCATATGTTTCTTTTGAGCTTACTCTTACCTCTGTATATAAATTGCCTGATATGAAGATGGCCACAGACAGTGCATTTCAGGTTTTACACTTAACCCTTTTTGGGAGGAACCATCCTTATAATCATTAGAATAGCTAGTGCCAGCATAATAACAAACATAATTACAAACCCATAATCTTCAGATTCCATGTAATAACCAGGACTCTGAATTAAAGTGTAAATTAGCATTCCCATAGATAAAAGATAGATTTCCTTCGCCCACTTCATGCCAGTTAATATACCGATTCCACCTAAAATCAACATAACCGCTGTTACTACTTCAGCTAATATGTGCATGCTGATTCGAATTGGTTCTGCAGTTAATTCGGGAATGTTACTTGTAATGTATAAAAGCAACCACAAGCCCATCATTGCTACGCCAATAATAATAGAAAAAAAAGCTGCAACTTTATTAAACTTCAGTTCTTTCACCTTCAGTACTAATAAATTAATATAACCATATACCTAAAATAGCAACTTGATTATTATTAATCTTTATGTATCTTTTTTATCCGAGCAGATAACTCTTTAAGCTCTTCCTTTGAAAGTTTGTCTAAGTTTTGTAGATCAAATATAAATTCTGAGGCGCTTTTCGTTCCTTTGATTTTTAGTAGTTCGGATATGTAGTAAACAATAACGCCAGTGATAATTGCAATTACTAATATCCCATACAGAGCAAGAATGATAGTAACTATTCTGGCAACAAGGTTTGTTACAACAATATCTCCAAAACCGATCGTTGTAACAACAGCAAAGCAAAACCAAATTGCATCAAAAAAGCTCCCAACATTAGAATCGACTAACCATATAATAATTGCTGAAACAAGAAAAAAGATAAGAAAGCCAGACAAAACCTGAGTCATGCCACTTGTTCTTAATATAAATGACAGTAATTTTAATTTGCTCATTTATATCCCTCGCTGTATGGAATTCAACCATCGTTTATATGCTGCCATGACACGGGGACGTTTCATCTGTCATTTTTTTGCTAAATAAACCTTGCAATAAAATTTTCATTGTGTCCCGAAATTTTAAGGAGGCGTGTGATTAATTCACACGCCTCCTTAAAAAGGTTATCCTTTTAAAATGCTATCTAATACA
>PWGT01000141.1 GCA_003554535.1 Syntrophomonadaceae bacterium
ACTAAGTTTTGGAGGTTTGACTTTAAAGTAATGTTATTCAAAATATGAGATGGAATGTTTTAATTTGGGAGGATTTTAGAATGATATTTCAAAATGATCCAAGTAAAATTAAAGATTGGACAGCTAATGAGCTATCTAAATTACCACAAAATGAGGATGATGCACATGAATATAAATCCAGTCGTATTGATAAAAAGAACTTGAAAAAGTCAATTAGAAAAGCAGCTTCTGGTTTCTGGAATTCTGGAGGTGGCTTGTTAGTAATAGGAGTAAAGGATAATGGAGAACCTGATGGTGGGGTTAGTTGTTTTGTAGGAAATATTTCTAGAAGAGATTGGATTGACCAAGTTATTTTAGATGTAAAGCCACAAGCTGAGTATGCTATACATAAAATAGGGAATTTAAACTCGAAGATTAATATTGATCAAGACGGTGCAGTATTTTTGATTGCTTTTGGAGAAAGTAAAATTGGTCCACATATGGCTCCAGATAATGTTTACTATATGCGAGCAGGAGCTCATACAGTTCCCGCACCTCATTTTATTACTGAAGCAATTTATGCTAGAAGAGGATTATCACATCCTGCACTAAAACCAACATTTCGTCGTAAACCTAAAGATCAAAGAGTAGTGCAATTAGGCATTATTGCATTAAATGAGGCTCCTGCATTAGAAGTAAAAATTAATTTCAAGAATAATCCTCCAATATATGATGTTATTAGCCATATGAAAGAAGATAACATTTCTCCACTAGAACTAGGAGTAATTAATCAAACAAACCCCTTTTATATGGATTATGCAGTAACATATAGAGATGAATATTTTGATAAAGAAGTTATTTGTATGATTGAATATAAAGATTTGGTAGGCAACAATATAGAAAATGAGTTTAGATTAGTTGCATCTGAGGAAATAGTGCCGGCTTTAACTAATACATCTCCATTGGATAAAATCGAAAAACATTTAAAAAGAATTAAAAATAAGATTAAATAAAGCTGATTAAATATTTTTGAGATTGAATTAGCAAATTTATGGTATATTTTAAACATATAATCAATTATTTGGAGTAGATTTCTAGTATATAATTAGATAATCTTCACTTAGCAAAAATGTCTGGTTACATTTTTTGATTTTACAGGTTATGAATGATTGGAAAGGACACATCTTCCAAAAAATTAAGATATTTCAATCATCCTAACCATTACTTGAAATATTCAGGATTCTCTTTGTCAAATAAGAAATACAGGGTTTGGCAACTAAAAAATACATAGCATTCTATTATCTGTCTTTATCAGGAAAGGCTTCCTCTCCCTCGCTTGAGGGAGAGGAAGCGTCGGAAGGGAATTATTAAAACTGTTCATTTCAACTAATATTTTTCTTTAGAATTATCAACTATATTTTCCCTTACAAAATCTTCAAGCTGTTCTTCAGTAAAGCGGTACTGGTTCCCCATGTCGATGGCCTTGATCTTGCCCTCTCGGACGTACTGGTTGATGGTCTTCTTGGTTACCTTCAGCATTTCGGCAACTTCTTTGGTTGTGTAGAACTCCATCTTTTTTCCTCCTTAAAGCGATAGTTGTGATCTTTCGCTGTACCGGGCTGTTTTTTTGTTAGCCAGGTGGGCATACTTACCCGAGGTGCTGATATCTTCATGGCGCAGGACCAGCTGCACCGCCTTAACGTTGCCGGTCTGCCGCATGATCTCCATCCCGCAGGTGTGCCTTAGGGCATGGCAGCTTATCCCGGGCCTTTTGAGTCCGGCCTTCTTAAGATAGCCGTCAACAATCTTTCTGATGCCGTTCCGGCTCATCCGCCTGCCGGAGCTTAAATTGCTGTGGGAGATGAAGAGGGGGGTGCCCAGCTTATCGATCTCGATGCTATCTCCCCTCAAACTCAGGTATTTTTTTAGCAGGACCAGGGTATCCCGACGGGGGTAGATGAAGGCGTTCTTTCCCTTGCCCCTGGTGAGGATTTCCCCCTCGGCAAAATTAATATTCTCCACCGAAGCTCTCGCTACCTCGACAACCCTCCAGCCCTCCAGGAGCATCATGGTAATCATGGCCCGGTCTCTGAGTCCCCGGACCCCCCGAGCTTCTCTGACCCGGGCTAAAAAGCGCCCGACCTCTTCGTCGGTGAGGTACTTGATGTTATCATCCGGGGCCCTGTCCCGCGGGGGACTAACCCCCAGCGCCGGGTTATCGCTGATGTAATCCCGCTCAATGAGACCCTGAAAGAACCGGCGCAGCACGGTGAGCTTCAGGGCCACGGTCCCGTAGGCCAACCCCTGATTTAGAAGATGCTTCCGATATCTTTTGATGTCCCACTTCCCGAGCCTCGCCGGATCATGGTCCTCCTCCCTGCACCAGTCAATAAACTGACTCATGTGGCTCAGGTAGGACTTGATGGTGTCCGGCCTGGCGTCACCGCTGGCCACATCAAAGTAGATGATCTCTTCAAAGATCTTGAGATAGTCCTCGTAGCTGAGGCCCGCAATGTAGCTGGCCTCCTCCTCCCGTAGCAGAAACATTTCCGCCTGTTGTAGTGCTGTAATCACTGTTATCTCCCCCCTTTACTTTATTATATCACACTTTGAAGTATTTGGATATACTTTTTTAATAACTTTTAGCTATATTTTTCTCTTTAATGACCGGTATATTTTAGTGTGTATTAGGCTTATAATACACACTAGAAACCTGACGGATCCCCGAAAAAGAATGCTTCCGCCCCGGCTCCCGGCTCTTCTCGGCTCCGGTTCCTGCAGCCGGGGACCTTTTATTGATCCCGGGCTTTTCTGCCAGCAGAGCTTCAGGTGCGCTCAATGCCGGAGCTTATCCTTTGATCTTTTG
>PWGT01000085.1 GCA_003554535.1 Syntrophomonadaceae bacterium
GGTAGTTTTCACGGTAGTTGGAATAGTTGTTTTAGCATTGTCTTTTACAGCGGCCGGGCGGGATAGGGGTTTTTGGTTTTAAAGCAAACTGCTGCTTTGCCTGAACTTTTTCTATTTAATCCTACCTTACAAGAACAATTATTAAAATTAAATCGCTAATAAGCATGGAAGCAAGGTGAAAAAAGAGTAAAATAAGGATTAATCCTTTAGCATGACAGCCCGGTCCAGTTAGTTTATACTAAAAGGGGCTGCCCTATTTTATGAGGGGCAGCCCCTATCCCGATCTGTTCCATTATTATATTTAGCTGTTAAATTATCAGGTTGTTGAAAAAAGGCCTGCTTCCTGTTGGAAATTCTGGGGTGAAGAAGTGTATTTATCTTTCGTAGGTACCGACCAGGCGGTTCATGCCAATTACGTGCGGTTCAATTTTTTCCAAAAGCTGCCACATGGTCAGGCCGGGCTCCAGGTCCAGTTCCTTGTCCAGGGCGAGCACCCAGAAAAAGTAGTGGTGGATTCCATGTCCTTCAGGCGGCATCGGGCCCATGTAGCCCTGTTTTTGGGCATCATTGACACCGGAAGTGTAATCTTTTGTTGCTTCCGGCAGGCTGGTTACCGAACCTGGAATGTTGTAGAGGACCCAGTGCACGAACCCGTACGTGCCTGGAGAAACCAGGGGTGCGTCGGGATCGTGGCAAATTACGGCGAAAGAGGCTGTGCCTTCAGGAGCATTGCTCCATTCCATAGCGGGGGAAACGTCTTCACCTTCCCCGGTGTGCTTCCTGGGGATTTTGCCTCGTGATTCAAAGGCCGCGCTTTTTAACTGCATATTGGAGAGAGCGAAACCCATCATAACCATCCTTTCTTTAGATATTTTCAATCCACATATTCTTGGTTCAATACAACCTTCTTTGCCAAGGGATTTTATTCCTTCCATTTCATCTCATTTCTTGGCAAAGCTTATTTTTACACCAGCTAATCTTAATTTAAGACAGCTCCTCCATTTTATCTAAGAGTTGTTCCCTGGAGCGGATCCCATCTTCGACCAAGCCTTCAGCTTCGGATCTTATATTTTCATCGTCGTTTTTAATAGCTTCAGTCATCTTTTTGAAGCCCTGCAGTTTTAGCTCCCAGGTTTCAATGAAAGCATCGTGCAATTCTTCTACTTCTTCGCTCTCGGTCGTTACAGCTTTTAATTCGTCTAGCAAAGATTCGGTTTCTGGAATGATGTTTCTTCGTAATTCATCGTGCAGGACTTGATCGCTGATAAAATTATCTCCAGTCACTTCGTTATAAGCTGCTGCAATATTTCTTTCTTTATCAAGAAGCGTTTCTATGTCGTGATAATAGTTGATCAGATCCCTTGCTTCCATGTTGGTGTTTATATTTAGCCGGTCGGAGTCCAGTTTATCTTCAATGATGGAAGCCAGTTCATTGTAGGTATTGATTTTTTCTTCCATCAGGTCAACAATACGTCCGGGATCAGAAGCTTCTTCTATTTTCTGTTCCAATTTTTCAATCCAGCTGTACATTGGCTGCAGCTTTTCATTGATATCTTCGAGGGCTTCTTCACTGGCCTCATTTTCAAGTTGTTCTTTTAATTCGTTGACTTCATCGGCAGCTTCGGCAATTTGTTGCTCCAGCTCTTCGAGTTTGGCGTTTATTTTTGCAGTTTCATCTTCAACCCTGTCTCTGACATATTCCTCTATTTCTTCTTCCGAGTAACGCTCAGAAAAAGTTTCAAAGAGGTCATTAAAAATAGTTTCGGGATTATCATCACGTAGAAAACGTTCCACGGCAGTGTCAACGGCCACTTGGAATTCTTCATCTGTCTCCATTTCATAAACTTCTTCTTCTGTGTCGCATCCTGCTGCTATAATTAGGAGCAAACCAGCCAGAAAAATAATTAACATTTTTTTTGGTGGAAATTTATTCGTCATGGTTAACATCCTTTTCCTAATTGTTAGAAACACATTATAAAAGCTTTTTGCGCTGCCTCTATTATCTAGTTATGTCTTGAAAGATGTCAAGTGCTGTTTGAAGGTAATCAAGAAACTATTGTGGAATTTGAAGTACGGCCCTACAAAATTGCTTTTTTTATGCAGTGGCAATAATATATTTAGGAAAGGTTGGATTCAGGATGAGCTTTTACAGGAGCCAGGAAGTTGAAGCTTTGAAAAAAGCAGACGGTGCATACTTTTTGCATCCATTTACCAGTATCTCGGACGTGCTTGAACGGGGCCCTAAAATAATTAACAAGGCTTACCGGAGCAGAGTTTATGATATTGAGGGCAAGGAATATATCGACGGCTTTGCCGGTCTTTGGTATAACAATATTGGGCACGGCAGGGAAGAGATGATTGAAGCGGTAACCGATCAAATGGCTTCGCTGGACGCTTTTCATTGTTTTACCGGTTTTTCCAATGTGCCGGCCATTCAACTGGCGGAAAAGTTGAGCAAAATCGTGCCTCTGAAAAAAGGCAAGGTTTTTTTTGCCGGCAGCGGTTCCGAAGTCAATGACAGCCTGTTTAAAATTGCCAGGCTTTACTGGTCTGCCTTAGGTATGGATAGCAAAGATATTATTATTTCCCGCAGCAAGGGGTACCACGGTGTCAGTTACGGATCAATCCAGGCTACTCGTTTTCCTCATTACCAGGAAGGGTTTGGCCCCCTGCCCTCAGGCTTTGCTTACATTGATGAACCTTACTGTTACTATTGTCCCTGGGGGAAGGAATACCCTTCCTGTAACCTGGAATGTGCCGGAGCCCTTGAAGAAAAAATAGAAGAACTTGGCGCAGATAAGGTGGCTGCTTTCATAGCTGAGCCGGTAATTGGCGCTGGA
>PWGT01000148.1 GCA_003554535.1 Syntrophomonadaceae bacterium
ACTCGCCCACAGACCGCGGGTAGTGATTGCCAGCTCGAGGATGATCCATGCCATAACTATACACCAACTCCGATTAAATGGATACCCCCAAAACCTTTATATATTCAAACCCTTCCTGTCTGGGATTTTGCCCGACATAGTCAGGGTTAGAGATTATCTCTGGAATTTGCTGTAGGTATTTATGGAATATCTGTGGGTGCTTTTTTCTGATATGTTTTATATTTGTGCGGCCAATATAAATTGCTTGCGGGGGGTATTCGATCTTTAAAAGTTCGATAACCCTGGCTGTGAGATAGCCTACTTCCTGCGGTTTTGATTGGTATGTATTTGTTCTACCACCCATCATTACTCCAATCCTATTATGGACTAAATTTTAATTGCCCTTGCTCCGGTTCTTTGCCCTTATTCTTTCGTTCGGCCTTCTTATTCGTTTTAATGATGCAATGTGTTCAGATAACTCTTTTGTTTTCTGGCTCATTTCTAGCAAATCGTTAATTGTATTGGGCACTAATTTACCCCCGTTCTAAATAGATATTTTGTTCGTTTATATCAGTCACTTACCTGCTCAATAAACAAGTCCAGGGCGAGCCTGATTAATTCTGTTTTGGGCCGCCCGGTCTTTTTGCTTAACCGGTCCAGTTCTTTTAGTTGGCCAGGGTAAAAGTAGAATGTCATCTTCACCGGCTCCGGCTTTTTAGTTAAAACACTTGTGTTTTCACGTGTATATTTACTTGTGTTTATACCAGTATTTTTACTTGTGTTTTTGCTGGTATAATCACTTGTGTTTTTACTTGTTTTTTCGCGTGTATTTTTACCAGTGTTTTTACTGGCATTATCACCAGCATTTTTACCAGTGTCTTTGCCGGTATCCTGGGCCGGTCCTTTAAGAATGTCTATACTATCAAGTGGATCGCTGCCTAACTTTTTCTTTTTGCCCATTATCAGCCCACCTTTATCAATTCATTAACAAAAGCCCTGTAATCCTTTGCGCCCGTGCTATTGGCCCGGTATGTAAATATACTCTGGCCATAAGAAGGGGCTTCAACCAGAGCAATATTTCTTTTTATCACTGTGTTAAATACTTGATTATTAAACTTGCTTCTGATTGATTCGATTATTTCCGAATGTATATTATTCCTGGTATCTACCATTGTTATTAAAACGCCGGCAAGTTCAAGTTCCGGGTTAATCCTGGCCTGGACCTTCTTTATTATTTGATATAATTGCCGAGTTCCATGTAAAGCAAAAAATTCTGTTTGCAGCGGTATTATTATATTATCGGCTGCTGCAAGACCGTTAATTGTTAATATTCCCAGGCTCGGTGGACAATCTATCAGTATATAATCATAGTAATCCTTAACACGTGCTATTCCTTCTTTTAACATGTATTCGCGTCCTGGCTCTGTTAAAAATTCGCTTTCAGCAGTAGCAAGGCCAATGCTGGCCGGCAGTAAATGTAAAGCCCCGGCTTCTGCTTCCAGCTTAATCAATGCTTCAGCCGGATCTGCTTCGCCTTTCATAACATCGTATATTGTCGGGTCCACTTCATAAGGCGATATCCCGCTGCCGGCTGTTAAATGGGCCTGCGGGTCTATGTCTATTATAAAAACTGCTTTTCCTTTTTCAGCTAATGCCGCGCCGGTATTTAATACAGAAGTTGTCTTGCCAACGCCGCCTTTCTGGTTCGCGAATGCAATAATTTTAGTCATTTTTAAGCCTCCTATGGTATAATAAGGCTGGGCAGGGCCTTTTAGCCTTGCTCATGTCCTGGGGCAGCTTTAAACGGCTGCCCTTTTGCCTTTATGCTTCGCTGACATATTCTGCAATTCTTCAAGAATAGCATCATCGCAAATGTTCTACCCTTTCTTTTGCCTAACCCCACCTTTTTTAATTACTCCCAAAAACCCCTGTTATCTCACCGTTACTAGTGGCCACTGCTTGTATAACTATATATCATTCATCATTGCTTGAAATTCAATTGTCTTTTCTTCTCCCATTTCCATATATTCTACCGCCTCATCTAATTTTGCATCCTCTTCTGTTTCCATCCACTCTTCTATTAGGTTCATTGATTCTCGAAATTCCTGCATAGCCTCCATGTAAAGGTCATAATGCCCCTGCTTTTCAGGTGGTGGATCAATGTTCTCTTCAGCATCGTCAATAAACCAGCGAATATCCTCAATAATTAATTCTGTTAAGTTATACCATTCTTCCGAACCATCATAATCTTGAAGGTGCTCTCCGAGCCCGATGAGCTCATAGCCGATTTCATCTTGATTCCATAAAATCTCTTCGCGAAACTCTTCAATTTCGCAAGCTTCTTCTTCATTTTCTTCCACTCCAAAATCATCTTTAACTTCTTCAAGATTATTCACAGCTCTTGCTCTACGCCTTTGTGAATTTTGAAAATCCTGTTTAAATTCGTTTGCTTTTTCCAATGATCCTGTATCCATATATTCTTTATAGTGTCCGAAAGCTTCTCTCTGTAGAAAGAGGCCCGTCGTAAAATCATTTTTGACTTCTCCTAATAATTCTTGGTGTTCTTCTGAAAGATCTTCCGGAACTTCTATGTCTCTAGCTGTCGTCAAAATGTTGTTTGCTGCGGTTTTGCCAGTGTCAAGAAATTCGTACATTTCAAGTGCTGTAGCTTCACCAGCTCCCAGAATCTCTTCTGCTTCGATTAGAAGGTCATCTATATCTTCACTTCTTTCGGCTAGGTCTGAAAATTCTGCATAGAACCCTTCAAAAATTTCTTTTTGTTCTTCAAAAGGTACAGTTTCTTCTTCCGGTTCCTCTTCCGGCTCTTCTACTGCTTCTTCTGGTTCGTCTGC
>PWGT01000223.1 GCA_003554535.1 Syntrophomonadaceae bacterium
GCAACATGGGTCCCCTGGGGCCAGCAGTCATTGAGTTCTGGTTATCCTCCACCGGAGCTCCATTAGCCCGCCATAACTTCTTCTTTTTTTGTTCATCCATACTTAATTAACCTCCTTATTTTTTTCAACTCAATTTTTTCAAGTTGATCATAGTTAATTTTTTCGTATCGTATTATATAAATTTTCTACTTTTTCACAAAATTACCTGCAAATCTAAATAATTTTTTATAAAAGCAAAGGGCAGGGAGACGGTTTTTTGCCTGGTGTGGTGCATAGTATTTATAACATAGACTAACGGGCAAAAATTGTCACCCCCATAATTCTTATTGCTTACCATAAGAATACTTGGTATAATCAATCTTAAAAAGGGGGGTATTCTCATGGAAGAAAAAATTCTTTCTCCCACTGAAAGGGGACAAATCACTATTCCCAAGGAATTAAGAGAGCAACTTAACATCGATCCTAACACTAAAATTAAAGTATACCTTGAAGAAAATAAAATTGTTTTAGAGCCTGTTTCTTCATTGGATTTGCTATTAAAAGAAATAGAAGATGAAGCAAATAGAAAAGGCCTGACTAAAGAAGAGTTAAATAGAGAACTTGAAATAATTCGGGAAAAGCTTTCAAAGGAGTATTCTAGTGAAAATAATGATTGATACCAATATCCTCGTTTCAGGAGATAAAGATTTTCATACTCCAGAAGTTAAGAAAGTAATAAAAACCCTATATACTAGAGAAGCTGTTGAACTACTAAGTTAACAGATAGGGGCAGGCAAAGGAACCTGCCCCTGTCTGCCTCTGCCTGTCTCTTTATCTTAAAACTTCTCGAATTCTTCAAAGCTATCTTTCTGGTTATTAGATCCGTGGTGAAGTTGTCTGTTTGCTTGATTATCCTGCCCCCGTACTCTTTTCTGCTCCCCTGTAGGTTCTTGGGATGACAACTTTCTTTGACTTCCGGCCGGGGTGGCAGGCGCCTGCTTCTGTTTGTAGGCGTAAGAACCTGAAGCATCCATTTCATTAAGTTTAAACACTCTAACCAGCTCATCCAGTTCAGCGGCTTCATTTTTCATGCTTTCACTGGAACTGGCTATTTCTTCCACCAGGGATGCGTTTTGCTGGGTCACCTGGTTTAGCTCTTCTATGGCATTGCGAATATCCCCTACACCGGTAGATTGTTCTTTGATGGAAGAAGATATTTCTCCCACCACATCTGAAGTTTTCTGGGTGTTATTAACAATTTCTTCTAGCACGGTGCCGGTTTCGCTCATTAACTCATTTCCCTTTTCTACCCGCTTAATGCTGTCGTTAATCAGCTTTTCAATTTCCTGAGCCGATTCGGCAGACCTTCCGGCCAAGTTGCGAACCTCAGCAGCCACCACGGCAAAACCGCGTCCCTGTTCACCTGCCCGGGCCGCTTCTACTGCTGCATTCAAGGCCAAGAGGTTAGTTTGGAAAGAAATATCGTTGACTTTGGAAATAATCTCGGCAATTTCCTGACTGCTGTTAGTTATCTCTTCCATGGCTCCCTTGAGGTCTTGAACCATGGAGTGGCCTTTTTCTACAGTATTCAAGGTCTGAGTGGCAAGGTTGTCGGCTTCAGTTGCACTGGATGCCGTTTCTTCCAAAGATGAATTTATTTGCTCTACGGTAGTGGTGACTTCTTCTAATGAAGAAGCCTGTTCTTCAGTGCGCTGGGACAAATCCTGATTTCCCTGAGATATTTCTTCCGCAGCGCTGGAAACATTTTGGGAAGTTCCCCGCACCTGAGATAATATATTGCTCATATCAGCTACCGTTTTGTTTAAATTACCTGTCATCTGTCCAATTTCGTCCTTCGTCTTCACATCTACCTCTACAGTAAAATCTCCATCGGCTATTTGGGAAAAAGTATTATTGACTTTATGTATGGGATTAATAATGGTATTGCTAGCAAAATAAATTATCAATAAAATCAAGACAGTTATGCCCGCGGCTCCCATAACTACCTGGTTAACATTTTCACCCACTCCGGCGGCAATAATTTCTTCAGTTTCTTCCAGATGCATACCCAAGAACATTATGCCAATTATTTCGCCATCTTCCATTATGGGATCGTAAGCGGTGTAGTAGGGTTCACCCAGGATATCAGCTTCCCCCACATACAAATCACCGGCCATTACCGGATCGTAAGCTTCGCTGTCAGTCCCCAGCATGGTTCCTACCACGCGCTCACCCTCATCCTCAATACTGGTGGTTATTCTGCGGAAATCATTACCGTCGCGGACAAATAAAGTAGCTACTACATTTAAATTTTGAGTGATATCATCCACCATGTAATGTCTTCCCTCTATAGGTTCGCCTGCTTCATCTACCAACTCATCATCTTTTTTTTGCACTTCCCCAAAATGATCTTCCATGTAGAGATACGCCGAGTTGATATCACCTTCTAGCTTTTCCGTCACATTGTACTCTGTGATCTCTTCCCCCACTTCATTGATGGCCGGTATTATTGAAGTAAATATCAGTCCCAAAAATAAAATAATGGGAATCAAGCAGATAATTATCAATTTTGGTCTTAGCCCAAACCACCTGCCCCCTTTAAAATTACTACTAGCTTGACTGTTTTCTCTCACTTTTGCTCCCATTCTTAGTTCGACCCCTTTCTGCTAATCTTGGCGCTAATGCTTGCTGCATTCAGGCAATAATTAATAAATAAATGAATGAAAATGAATGAATAAAAAGAGAAGTGCTTGTGGGAAACTATTAAATTTTCTTGCACAAAATCAGCTTTCACCAAATAATCTTTTACCAGACAGGCA
>PWGT01000078.1 GCA_003554535.1 Syntrophomonadaceae bacterium
TATTCAGATCTCCCACAATCTGCGATATCGACACGTTCATCACCGTGGTATCGAGCACCATGATGAACTGGGCGGCAGCAAGCATGGCAATAACACTCCAACTGGCCTTTTTTTCTCCCTGGTTGTCAGCGGCAATAGTTTCAGTAATGACACTTCACCTGCTTTACTATCAAATAAATATTAACTGCCACTAAGTCATTTTGAGATTAGGGGATGGATGCTATAGATCACAAACAGATCTTGCCCTGGTTTGATTGACAGATAATGCATCTAATATGCGGGGCGATTCATTGAGTCAAATGACTGATTCTTCAAATATTTCATATTTCCTGCTTTTATATGGGAAACGCATACGTGCAAATACTTAATCTTTAAGTTAGTCAAAAAATGCCCTGCACTTTCTCTTTTGTCAGATCCGAAGAAAGCAGGGAACTCCGCGCAACAAATAAGTATCTTCAGTAATGCCGGCTACCTCTCCATAGAATCCTTTCTCCACTAGTTCCGAGATCAGGAAGGCTCAATAAGCAAAACCTCATAGTTTAGAATATAAGTTTCATTGCCTGGCAGGCAAATACTTGTATGTCTGTTAAATAACTTGCCTTTAGTCTCCTATAATGTTATTGTGTAATTAAAATAAAAATGCATACAGGTGAGAATCTCTCCCACTCACGCTAAGGGTGCCTTCTAAATGATATCGGTAAAATAGAAATATTAGGCACAAACCTGCTGGATCCTTCAAACTTGATGACAGAAAAGAGGAGTAGAATATTTTAAAACAACACCCACTTTAGACTTTGCATGCTACTGCCAATAGATTATTTGCCCCCCAACCCTTAACAGCCCCTTTGAAAACATTAAAAAATAACAGCAGTGGCTATCTTCACGAATTTAACAGGTAAACAGATTACATTAACATGCAGCTTTTAAAACGCTACTTCTCTCTACAACTCTTTGAATAAAATCTGGCTTCCCCAGCTGACCTGCGTAACAGAAAGTGACCTGAAGCATAATTAAACGATAATCAACAAAGACTTCGACCGAGAGGTAGTAGAGTTTTGTCTTAAGGCATTAGATAATAATTCCATGCTATTTATTTTTGACAATTGGTTCTGAAAGAGAGTGTTTGAATGTCAAAGAAGCTGCAATACAATAATTCAGCAAGAAATAATCTAAAAAATCCCGAGATCGAAGAAGAACTTAAGCGCTCCCGGGATACCGCGGAAACGCTTAACCAGCTGCTTTCTCTCGCCCTGCAAAATATCCCTTTGCCGGAACTGTTGGAAGAAGCGCTAGGGGTAATATTATCTATCCCCTGGCTTGTCTTGGAAAAAAGAGGCGCTATCTTCCTGCTGGAAAACGATCATCTGGTTATGAAGGCGCAAAGAGGCCTGGAAGAGCCGGTTCAAAAAACTTGCGCCAGGCTTCCACTGGGTCGGTGTCTCTGTGGGAAGGCGGCTTTTCACGGGGCAGTTCAATTCACACCATCACTTGATGAGCATCACGAAATATGCTTTGAGGGGATGAAGCCCCACGGCCATTACTGTGTCCCGATTAAAACCCCGCAGAAAGTCTACGGGGTGCTTAATCTTTATCTGCACGACGGACACCGCCATGATAAAAAAGAAGAAGACTTTCTTATTGCCGTTGCCAAGACCCTGGCCGGAATTATGGAACGCAGAGAGGCGGAAGAAGCCCTTGTTGAAAGTGAGCATACATTTAAAGAAATTTTTGAGAACAGCAATGATTTAATTTACCTTCATGATCTTGAAGGTAAAATATACAAGGTCAATAAAGGTGCCTGTGAGTGGCTCGGTTACAGCCGTGAAGAACTATTAAGCATGTCCCTGAAAGACATTGTATCTTCTGAGTATTCCGGACTGATACCCGGCCGCATTAAGGAACTCTTAAAATCAGGCCGGCTGGTTTTCGAATCAGCCGATGTAGCCAAAGACGGTAAGATTATTCCTGTCGAAGTCAGTGCTTGTATTATTCAGCATGAGGGCAAAAAAGCCGTTTTGAGTATAGCCCGCGATATCACTAAACACAGGGAATATGAAGAAACTCTGGGTGGGTTGAATGAAAAGCTAGAGCAACAGGTCCAGGAGCGAACCGCTGAGCTCGCCCGTGTTAACGAAGAATTGCGAGAAGAAATTAACCAGAGAATAAGCATGGAAGAAGAGCTGAACCAGCGCCTAATAGAGATGGAAGCACTCCAGACCGTTTCCTCTGCCTTGCGTTCAGCGGAAACCCTCGACGATATGCTGACCATTTTGATCGATGAAACGCTTAAAATTCTTGATACCGAAGACGGGGCAATCTCTCTCTTCCATCCCAGGAAAAAAATATCGCAATTTACTATTACCCGCGGCTGGTTTAAACAGCTTGATGAGACCTTGCTAAAACCCGGGGAAGGTATCGCCAGGGAAGTTTTTGCATCTGGACAAGGGCTTTTCTCCAGGGAATTTGCTAAAGACTCCAGGATGAAACACAACGAAAACATACCCGAGGGTAGGGGAGGAGCATGCCTTCCTATAATTGCTGATAAAAATGTTGTCGGAACAATAATCGTTTCTGTTCCCTTACCGCGCGAAATAACCAGGGTAGAACTTAGCCTGCTTAATTCTCTGTCTGAAATGGCCAGTACGGCAATACAACGTATTAGCATGTTCCAAGAAACTCAAAACCTTCTGGAAAATTTGCAGGAAGCGAAATCAGAGCTGTTGTTAGCTTACGATGCCACACTTGAAGGCTGGGCCCGGGCCCTTGAACTCCGTGACCATGAAACAGAGGGACA
>PWGT01000152.1 GCA_003554535.1 Syntrophomonadaceae bacterium
CCCCATTTTATGAGAATCCCTCACAATACGGGGTGACCTGGCAATCACCTGATTATTCCACCTATGATGGGCGGAGTATTCCCACCTTTGCTACCAGCAAACTGACCGCCCGGGACCTGGAGTACCTTTTTCAACTGGCCCTGGATGAATACTGTTCGGTTATGAGTTTCAGGATGGGCAGTCGGGAAGAAATTTTAAAAAGGCTGGACCGCCGTTTCCCCAGCTTTAACCCTGCAGTTATGGAAGCTGCTTTCTAGAAGGTGGGGCAGGCAGAGGAAAGAGGATAGAAATGAAGGAGAAGAAAGACAAAAACTTCACATTCCGGACCTTTTCAGAAATTAATAAATATTTTTAAATCCTTTTTTTCATGCGAGTTTTTCCTGTTACCTGTCATGTAAACTTGTAAACTTATCACTCCATACCTATTTCCAGCAATACTTTGAATAACAAGGTATACTCTATAATATTATAGTATTTAACTCTTAATCAAGCTTAATAGCTGTCAATTGTCTTGGACAACCTGTTTTAGAGCACATTATGATGACATCAGAACTATACCTGAAGGAGGGTGTCATTATGGAACAGAATGAGGTTGTCCAAGCGTCCGCCGGGAAAAAAGGGTATCCTCTTGAGGGGGGGGGATTCTGTAACTGCGCCCAATCATGCCCAGGGCCAGGTGAATTTATAGCCAGATTGCATAAAAAAGGGTGTTTCTTCTCCAAAAGTCTACAGTTGACAAGCTGGTCCATCTCTGAGGTTGATAGCCTGAAAAATCTTTAGTTTGAAATATTCTTTATCATGAAATCCCCTGGCCTTACGCTTAACCAGATTGATGGTTATATTGTGAGCTTCAATAGGGCCTGTGTTTATTGGGAAAAGGTAATATGAGATTAAACCAGTGGTATGTTTTTCAAGGCTATCAGCAAATTTTTTCAACTCTGGGACGTTAGTTTCTCTAGCCATATCGCACCACTGATTAAGGGCTGATAGAAAAGAAGGTACAGTAGCATTATCCCATATTGCTTACAGTTGCTCTTTTAAGGTATTAACTACATTCAACTGCTTGTTGTGTTCCAAAATAGCTTCAAGTTTATCTTTACCGCTTTCTTTTAGATTGTCTTTATTTTTGAGCAGTAAATATTTACTACCTTTCAGCAGTTTCTTCCCATCTGAGGAAGCCTGAGAAAATTCCCGGCGTCTAACCTTGTCAATGATTTTGTGGTAATTACTGATGATATGGAATTTATCATAAACAATTCTTGCCCAGGGACAGTATTTCTTGACTACGTTGGTATAGGGTTGCCACATATCTACTGCTACTGCCATTATTTTTTTACAATGATCCCCCATCTCCTCAAAAAATTGTGATACTGCATTTTCAGTGCGGCCTTCTACAATCCTCAGTAATTGGTTTCGTTCCAGATCATAGATAACTGTGAAGTATTGATGGCCCTTTTTACAAGCTACTTCATCCATTCCAATGACTCTAATGTTGTCTAAAGGTAACTTTTCCAGATGTGTTTCAATGTAATATTTATCAATCTCACGAACCGTTTTCCAATCCAAATCAAAATATTTTGCTACTTCTGATAGATTCATGTATTTACACATAACCCCTACTGCTTCCGCCATACGTGTTGTAACCCTGGCATAAGGAGTAACAAAATTCAGCTTTTCGATGACAATCCCGCATTGATGACAAATGACCTCTCTGTAGGCAAATTTGATATGAACTTTATGTTGAAAACATGATAGATCCCTGATTTCTCTTGTGTGATTCCGATTAGGGCGCGCTTTACTCTCACAGTATGAGCAACGGGGCTTAAACCTTAGGTCAGGTTCCATGTGGATCAATATCCGATCATCCTGCAGTTCTGAGTCCTTGATTTTTAGACGAGGAAGATCTATAATAGTGCTGGAGATTGATGGCATTATTATTACTCCTTTCTTAGGCGATTAGAGTAATTTATTGGCCATCAATCTCTTTTTTTCCTGTATTCTTTTGGAGGGGAACCTTTTTTTCTGGAGAAGCAAATGGAGATAATGGAGAAATAAGAGCAACACCCACAGGTGATGACAGGCTACCTGCTACTATCAAACTTGATGAGATTGATGTTCATGATAGAGACCATACTTTTGAGTAGAATAAGTGTGAATAATTTTGATTGTAATATGTTAATTATTTAGATTAAGAGCATTCCTGTAATGAATAGAAACGGGGTTTGAAAAAAGGAGTACCTCCTGCTAGTATACAAGGTGTCAAGGTTAATCGACCCTTAAAATAGCGAAGGAGGTACTCAAGATGAAGTATAACCAAAATGAGAAGATTAATCAAGTCACAGAAGCAACATTAATTATTGGAGCGGACATTGCAAAGAAGAAGCATGTGGTTAGGGCTCAGGATTATCGGGGAATTCAATTCGGCAAAGCTTTTACCATCGAGAATACCAGGGCGGGCTTTAAAAGGCTGCTAAACTGGATGAAGAGCTTGATGGTGGAGTATGACAAAAGTGAAGTGATATTAGGTATAGAGCCAACCGGCCAGTACTGGATGCCATTAGCAGAGTTCTTATGCAAACAGGGAATTAAGATTGTTGTGGTTAACCCCCTGCACGTCAAACGAAGCAAAGAACTGGATGACAATTCCCCCACAAAAAAAGACCCGAAAGATGCCCGGGTGATTGCACAGCTGGTCAAAGACGGGCGGTACTCAGAGCCCAATATACCTACCGATATCTATGCAGAACTTCGGGTAGGTATGAACCTAAGAGATCGCCTAACTGAAGACCTAAG
>PWGT01000062.1 GCA_003554535.1 Syntrophomonadaceae bacterium
TATTTTAATGAATGGAGAGAAAAGTATGAAAGAACACCTTTACATGAGATAGAATAGTGCTAAAGCTATACCTGTGTTGTGCTTGGCAAAATAAAATTTCATAGAATGGTGACGGGGAACGCATCCTAGGAGAACTCATACCGCCAATATCAACTGCTCCTGGAAGCAAAAGGGACTCAAAGAATGCCGAGAAACCGTTAATGCAGTTTTAATGTCTAGACGGCATAACATCTTACCCAATATCATTTATTCTTGGCTTAAGCTTTTCGTAAGAGATGAATGATAAAAGAGAAGATTAAATATGATATTTATCAATATGAGCTGTAAGAAAAGAAAGGCCGGAAATGGAAGAAGAGCTTATCCTGGGGATGCTCATTGCAGTGGGGCATATCAAGCCTATTTATTCCGAAGATAGCGAGTTACGAAAATTGTTATTAAAAGCCTATGCCTGGAAAGAGGTGGAGCTTCTCACAGCTCTATTCTGGGCTTCTAAGCTACCTGTCTTTAAGCTTGCTCTTATCCGCAAGCCCCTTTACTACCTATTTTTTCATTTTTTAGGCTCCCGGGGCGTAGTCTGCCAGGCGGCGACTTTGGAAGAAACCCATGCTTTTATAGATAGTCTTCCTGATGAACATGAAATGGCGGTAGGGCCCTGCCGCTGCCGGATGGGCAACCGAAATTGCCATCACAGTTTGCTAACGGATATTGTCATCAAGGACACCTCTAAGATATGGTCCCGGGAACTTTTCCCGGAAGATTACCGGGTAATAGACAAAGAAGAAGCCAAGGAGATCTGCAGCCGTTCACGACAAGAGGGTATGTTCCAGACTATTGACCGGCATATGTATTTTAATGAATCGGAAAATTACTTCGTTATATGTAACTGCTGCAAGGAATCTTGTGTGCCCGTGATTGCTTATCGTCTCTTTAAAGATGAGCCCTACAGCTTTTTGCCTTCTACTTATGTGTCCAGGGTAAATGAAGAAATATGTGAGAAATGCGGGTGGTGTGTGGAAAAATGTCCTTTTGAAGAAAGAGTGATTAAGAGTAAAAGTGAGGCGGCAGTGGTGCTTAATTGCCAGGGGTGCGGGCTATGTGCGGATGTATGTCCCAATGGGGCGGTAGAAATGGTTTTAAGATAGTAAGTATGAAAAGCGATTGTTTTGCTAACACCGGTGTAAAATTGCTGAAATTGGCCGGTTGATGTAGTAAAAGCCTATAAATATCAAAAAGCATGTTTTTATCTATTTTATTTAGCTAATGATCGGGGTTGTGCCAGTTGGGTTCAAGCGCTATAGCTTGCTGGTAAGTAACTTTATTATCGGGATTATCTGGGCGTTATGGCATCTGCCCCTATTTTTCGTGCCCGGTACAAGTCATTATGGCAAACAATTTGTATTTTATGGACTAGCTGCAATTGGTTACAGCAGCTTTTTGACCTGGCTTTATGCTAAAACCAACAGCATATTCCTTTGCATCCTTTTTCATGCTGCTATTAATGCAACCGCAAGTATTGGTTTATCAGTTTCCATGGCCGAAAAAGGAGTATACTTATACAGTGCCATATTTATTTTTACTGCCGGCATCCTGTTTCTTGTGTTAGATGATAAGTTCCGCCGAAAGGCTGCCAAGGTGGGGATGGAGCCATAAGGTATCCGTATGAGCAAATTGTTAGTTATGAAGTCCAAATTGGACGAGGGTTCACATGTCCGAGGCAGAGCGCATCAGTGTGAATCCACAATAG
This sequence comes from Syntrophomonadaceae bacterium, assembly GCA_003554535.1. The sequence goes on from PWGT01000062.1 coordinate 1,745, forward strand.
CTTAAATCCATCTATGATTTTATTCGCTATAGAAAAAGTAGCTCCTGTCAACTTAAACAATTGTCTAAAATTCTGATTTGCTCCTATTTAAATGCTTTTTTCCATGACTTTCTTTTATATCAAGGAGAGCTTATAATGTTATTATAAAAAACAATAAAGAAGGGAGAAAAAAATGAAATATATAGTATTATTCTTAATGATGATTTTATTTGTTGCTGGCTGTGGTCCAAGTGAGGATGTTGAAGAAGAAACAAAGGTTGATTCTAATGAAGAGATGGTTATAAATTTTCCTGATGAAAAATTAGAAGAATTAATTCGAGGTGAATTAGAAAAACCAACAGGGGATATTACTTCAAGTGATATGCAAGATTTATATTATTTGACTATTAACGAAGAAGGTGTAGGAAATATAGAAGGATTAGAATATGCATCAGAGTTGCGAGAATTTACTTTGATGAGAGAAACAGTTGATTCGCTTGCACCCTTGAAAGAATTGACTAAATTAGAAAGGTTAATTATTCGCTATAGTGAAATTGAAAATTTACCAATAGAGTTTAGTGAGGAAGTTAATTTAAACCATATTTCAACAACAGGGACTATCATTGAAGATGTTTCTTTTGCTGAACATATGACTAACATTGAGCATTTAACCATGAGTGATGCAGGAATAAATGATATTTCAGCGATGGCAAGTTTAATTAATGTGGAACAACTAAATTTAAGAGGTAATGAGATAGAAAATATTGATGCCTTGGCAGATATGCATGAATTAGAAGTATTAAACCTGCAAGGCAATGGAGTGTCAACTATAGAACCCTTAACTGATCTTGAATCATTATATGATGTTGTTTTATCATACAATCCCATTTATAATTTGAAACCATTAGAATCATTTGTTTATGATAATCTAAAAGTATACCGGTATAATAATTGAAAATTCCCCCACCATAGAATAGGATCTCTTATGTATTAGCGATTAAAAATATATAGGGGGTCCGGGGGAGATGATATTATTGATAGAAAAGCAAAAGATCATTCTGGA
>PWGT01000038.1 GCA_003554535.1 Syntrophomonadaceae bacterium
GACAACGTCCAACCCAATTAACCTTGTGAGGATATAGTAATAACTTATTGCTGGACAAATCATCGAAAACAGCCATCTTATCGCTTCCAACAACCACCAACTTCTGTTCTTTGAAAGGATGTAACCAGCTGACAAAGATATGCGCTTTTACCCCACTGGCAAAACTCATGTTGGTTACAGTTACATCAGCTATTTCTTTATTCAAATATTCTCCACCGTAAGCACTGACCGCTTTAGGCGCTTCCCCCAGCAGGCGCAAGATAACCGATATATCATGCGGCGCAAAGCTCCAGAGTATATTTTCTTCAGTGCGGAATTTGCCCAGGTTGAGACGATTGGAATAAATGTAGTTGATCTTGCCTAATTCACCGTCACCGACCATTTGCACAAGTTTACGAACCGCCGGATGATATTCAAGGATGTGTCCGATCATCAAAACCCTATTATTTTCATTAGCCAGCTCAGCTAATTCTTCCCCCTCTTTTATCTGCAAAGCCAGCGGTTTTTCGACCAGCACATCTTTACCGGCCTGCAGGGCAAGCTTGGTCATCTGGTAGTGCTTGACAGCCGGGGTTGCAATCACCACCCCGGTTATTTCCTCATCTTGCAGCACATCTTCATAACGGCTGGTAGTGGATATGCCCTGGCACAAGCGAACACTTTCTTCCCTAATCCCCTGGTCGGTGTCACAAACTGTATGGAGCACACCTAGCTCGTAAAAATTACGGACCAGGTTTTTACCCCAGTAACCACCACCGATAACAGCAATTTTAAGATTTTGTTTACTATCCATCGCCTATTCCTTTACCTTTATTAATCTTAACAGTATTAACTCAAATATAATAAGCTCTTAGATTTGCCTCTTGTAGTTCCGATAAAAATAGGGTTAGTCAATCTCAGTCATGATTTGACCTTTTATCCCAGCCAGGCAGATAAGTTTTGTCCATTAGATTGTTATAAGAGCGCAATCTTTTCCCTGTTCGCAATAACTGCAGCAGTTGCGTTTCTTGTATCAAGGACTTTATTTGCCTTAGAGACAATCCAGTTATAATCATACATACTGTGATCAGTAGCGATCAAAACCAAATCAACCTCTTGGATAAGGTTCCCTGTAATCTCTACAGAACTAAACTTTTTCTCTTTAATATTGACACTTTCAACGTAAGGATCATTATAAATCAGCTCTATCCCGTCATCCAGAAGCAACTCAGCCAGGACAAGCGCCGGTGAATCACGGCAATCGCTCAGGTCCTTTTTATAAGCCATACCCAAAAGTAGCATTTTTGAACGGGACGGAGCCTTACCGATCTCATTTAGAACTCGCCTGACTTTTTCAAAAACGAATTCAGGCATGCGCCGGTTAACTTCCCCTGACAGGCCAATAAACCTGGTAGTAAAGTTAAACTCCCTGGCTTTCCATTCCAGGTAGTGCGGATCTATTGGTATACAATGTCCTCCAACCCCGGGCCCGGGATAAAAAGGCATTATCCCAAAAGGCTTGGTAAATGCTGCATCTAATACTTCCCATACATTAATATTCATGCGGTCACATAGTAAAGTTAATTCATTAACCAGGGCAATATTTACCGCGCGGAAGGTGTTTTCAAAGACTTTGACCATTTCTGCTGCGTTGGGGCTTGATACCGCAACCACATTTTCTATGGTTTGTTCATAAAAAGTTTTCGCTACTTCTAATGAGTTGCTACCAACCCCACCAACTACCTTATTAGTATTTTTTGTGGTATAGCGCTTATTTCCCGGATCAACTCGTTCAGGAGAATGGCATAGGAAGAAATCTTTTCCTACTTCCAAACCAGAACTCTCAAGGATAGGTAACATTACCTCTTCTGTGGTGCCCGGATAGGTAGTTGATTCTAAGGAAACCAATTGCCCGGGCCGCAAATGTTCAGCAATATTTTCTGTTACTCTTTCCACATGCTGCAGATCCGGGACCAGATTTTTCGTCAAAGGCGTAGGCACGCAAACCACAATAACATCAAACTGGTCCAAAGGATCAAAACTGCCCTTTGCGCTAAGCAAACCTGCTTCAACCAGTCTTTTTAACTCAACATCATCTACATCGGAGATATAGTTTTCACCATTATTGATCATTTTTTCCCGCAGCGGGTTTTCTTCTATACCAACCACTTTAAAGCCTATTTTTGCTTTCTCCACAGCAAAAGGTAGCCCCACATAACCAAGGCCCACTACCGCAATTGTTGCCTCCTTGGTTTTTATCTTTTTAATCAAAGCATCCTTAACTGTTGCTTTCTCTAGATCTGACATCAATAACTCCCTTATAGCTTGATCTTTCTGATACAATCAATAACATATTCCAACTCATCTTCTCTAAGCAAAGGATCTACAGGCAAGCTCAAAACTTCCCTGCAAGCTGCCTCGGCATTAGCTAATGACCCAGTAATTTTACTTCTTCCAGAAAATACTTTCATTTGGTGCAAAGGTACCGGGTAATATACTGCTGTAGCTATACCCTTTTCCTTAAGCTTCTTTTGCACTAAATCTCTTTTTCCATCTGCAATTCTAATCGTATACTGGTGATAAACATGTTCACCACTTTCAATTACTTTTGGAACGGTAAGCCACTTAATACCGGCCAGCTGCTCGTCATAAATTTTAGCTATTTTTTGTCTAAATTTATTCATCCTGTCAACATGCTTCAACTTAACCAGTAATACTGCCGCCTGAATGGTATCAAGACGAGAATTATAGCCTATATATTCTACATTATATTTATCTTTCCCCCCATGGGTGCGAAGCATTTTTGC
>PWGT01000112.1 GCA_003554535.1 Syntrophomonadaceae bacterium
AGGAACAGGCCAGTATTTCAGTAATGAAAATGGCCATGGATTCAGCACAGGGCCAGGAACAAGCTCTGGATAAATTGCTGGAAGCCAGCACCAAAGCCCTGGAGCAGTCAGTAGTGCCCCATATAGGAACAAATATAGACCTCCACCTGTAGGAAAAGCGGGTGGAGGTTTTTTTGTGGGTTCATTTTGGAGGGTAGAATTAATTAAGCTATTGTCAAGGAAATAACATTTTGCCAGCCAGTCAAAATGCATTATTTGGCAAAACAAAAAACCCCATAAAAACTTTTTCTATTTTAACCTTACTGCAGGAAATATAAGGCAAAATGAAGAAATCAAATTTAAGTAAGGAAAAATGTTATAAAAAATGTCGAATAATGTAATTAATTTTTAGGGCGTGACAATCCAAAGGAAGGTTTGTTAATATAGTTGCTGATTCCGCTTACATTTGTCGGTTAAATAAAAAGCGAGCGGTTTGTTTTCCATAAGTAGAAATAGTCATAAAAATGTCGAAAACCGAACTTAAAGATAAATTTTAAGGAGTGCTGTGGCATGGAACCAGGAAAAGACAAATACCGATTATTAATCGAAAACCTGCCTGATGCCTTTTCCTGCAACCGGATGCTTTTTGATGAAGAAGGAAATCCTGTGGATTTTGAGTTTTTGGAAGTAAACAAAGCCTATGAAGAAATGATAGGCTGTTCCCGGGAAGAATTAATTGGCAAAAAAGTTACCCAGGTGCTTCCGGAAATTAAAGAATCCCGTTTCGACTGGATAAATATTTATGGGAAAGTAGTCCTTACCGGTGAAAGTATCTATTTCGAACAGTACTTTGAGCCCTTTGAACGCTATTACCAGGTTACCGCTTACGGGGAAAAAGATAACTGCTTTTGCGTTATTATTAATGACATTAAAGATACAAAGAAAGATACAAAGGAAAAGGATGAAAAAATTAAAAAACTGGAGGAAAATAATAAATTACTCCAGGGAGTTTTTGAAAGCATCCAGGAGGGCATAAGCGTCCTAAGCAAGGATTTAACCATATGCCAGGTTAACGATAATATTAAAAAATGGCACGGAGAAGATGTAATAGGTAAAAAATGCTACCAGGCTTATCAAAATCGAGAAAAACCCTGCTCCAACTGCCCCACTCTCCGAAGCTCAAAAAGTGGCAAGATGGAAAAGGAAGAGGTCTTTGTTCAAACTGCCCAGGGAGAAAAATGGATTGAAGTTTTTAGCTACCCCCTGGTTGATTCCCAGACTAAAGAAATAAACGGTATAGTGGAGTTTGTGAGGGACATCACCGACCGCAAGCAGGCGGAAGAAGCCCTGCAGCAAGCCCATCATCGCCTAACCACCGTAATAGACAGCATGGATGCCGTCGTTTATATCGCTGATATGGAGTCTTATGAAATTCTTTTTATAAACGAATATGTCCGTAGAGTCAAGGGTGATATTGTTGGACAAACATGCTGGAAAGCCATTCAGGGACAGGAAGGCCCTTGCTCGTTCTGTACCAATGATAAGTTGGTCGACAAAGATGGAAATCCAACGGGTGTTTTCGCCTGGGAAGTTCAGAATAAACTTAACGGCAGGTGGTATGACTGCAGGGATAGGGCTGTGCGCTGGCTCGACGGCCGCCTGGTAAGAATGGAAATCGCCACAGATATCACCGACCGCAAGCAGGCTGAAAAAGAACGTGAAGAACTATCTGCTGAATATGAAACGGTCTTCCAAGGCTCCCAGGACAGTATGTTTTTGATAGAAGTGGTCGATGATGAAATCTTTCGGTTTATTCGCAACAACCAAGCTCATGCGCAAGCTACCGGGTTGAAGACAGAAGACTTTCGCGGCAAAACACCACAAGATGTTTTAGGAGAAAAAACGGGTACGTCCATAGTTGAAAACTACAATCGTTGCGTACAAGAAAAGAAGCCTATTAAGTATGAGGAAACCCTGGATCTTCCTGGAGGCAAAAGAACTTGGTCGACGGTACTTACCCCAGTAATCAAGGATGAGAATGTTTCTTACATTGTAGGCTCTGCTCGGGACATCACCGACCGCAAACAAAACGAAGAAGCTTTAGCTATGCAAAACACTTTATTAAAAACTCAACAAGAAGTTTCACTAGACGGTATCCTTGTTGTAGACGCTGATGATAGAATCATTTCTTTCAATCAACGGTTTGCCGACATCTGGGGAATTCCTGATGATATTATGGCTTTACAGTCAGGTGAAAAAGTACTAAACTATGTAATCCCAATGCTAACTGATCCCGAAAAGTTTGTCGAGCGGATTAATGAACTTTACAAAAATAAACAGGAAAAAAGCTATGAGGAGATATTTTTAAAAGACGGAAGAGTGCTTGAGCGTTATTCGGCACCGGTAATTGGAGATAATGAGCATTACTACGGCCGGGTTTGGTATTATAGGGACATAACTGAACGCAAAAAGGCAGAAGGAAAAATTAAATACTTAAGCTTTCATGACTCCCTCACCGGCCTTTACAACCGGGCTTATCTAGAAGAAGAGATGCAGAGGCTAGACACCGAAAGACAGCTTCCCATAAGCATAATTATGGTAGATTTAAACGGCCTTAAGCTGGTTAACGATGTTTACGGCCACAAAACCGGTGATGAAATGTTAAAAAGTGCTGCAGAGATTATTAAAAAATCCTGCCGCAGAGAAGATATTGTGGGTCGCTGGGGCGGTGACGAGTTTGTTATCCTTCTTCCACAGACCCCTGTAGAAGAAGTAGAGACAATTAATAAAAGG
>PWGT01000116.1 GCA_003554535.1 Syntrophomonadaceae bacterium
AATAATCCCATAAATCTTAACTTACTTGTTTTCATATTACTTCCCTCCTGTATGGTTTATAAATAACAATATGTTATAAATACATATCATTGTATTATAATTATATAACGCAGAGAAATGGTTTGTCAAATATTATTTAGCACAATTACAAATTTTGATTTTTTGGAAATTAAAAATAAAAAGTTGAAACTCTTAAAATATTTTCACATTCAGTAAAAATCACACCCACATTCACATCAGAAATATTTATTTACATATGTGAATATAGGTGTGAAAAAGCATGTGATTTTTGATTATTTATTATAGGAAATCCTTAATGACTTTTGAGACCTGACGAAGGTTGGTTTGGCCAATAAAATTTAACTTAGATTCCTGGTAAAAGCCATATAGTCGATAAAGAGCTCTAGCTGTCAGTAAGCGTTTATGCCGCGAAAGCTGGGTTGAATGTTATTCAGATTTTCCATAAGCAGGAATTTTAACTAAGACATCGAAGGTATTTATTAGTTTTGATTTTAAGGAGGCTTACTACATGGAAGCCGGGAATTACAAACACCGATTATTAATCGAAAACCTACCCGATGCCTTTGCCTACCACCAGATTATTACCGATAGCAGCGGCACTCCTGTTGACTACATCTTCCTGGATGTGAACCCGGCTTTTGAACAGATGACAGGCCTTTCCAGGGAGCAGGTTATCGGCAAAAAGGCTGCAGAGTTAAAACCGGGAATCGAAAACTATGAAGAGGTTTTTCGAACAATCATGTCTGGAAAAGAGTGGGAAGGCGAAGTAAAGATGCATGCAAAAGACGGAAAGGTGCTGGACATTCATCTGCGGGCATTTCCAAATAAGGATGATAACGGAAATATCACCGGGATTGTAGGAATTCATACCGATATTACCAAACGTAAAAGAGCAGAAGATGAGCTGCGAAAAAGTGAAGAGAAATATCGTCTGCTCTCCGAAAACGCCAGCGACGTTATCTGGACTACCGATCTGGACTTGAACTATACATATATAAGCCCCTCAGCGGAGCGCATAAGCGGCTATACCGTAGAAGAAAATCTGTCCATGGGTGTTCATAATATCTTAACACCCTCTTCCTTGGAGAAAGTCCTTCAGATTATTCAAAATGAGCTGGAACTGGAAACATCCGGGAAAGCCAATCCCAACAGAACGACAACCGTCGAATTAGAACAATACCATAAAGATGGTTCAACTGTTTGGGTTGAAGTTAAGGCTTCTTATTTGCGCGACCAGCAGGGTTCTCCCTACGGAATTTTGGGTATAACACGGGATATTAGTGACCGTAAAAAATTGGAAGAAGCGTTGAAGGCAAGCGAGGAAAGGCTGGACCTGGCCATGGCGGTCAAAAATGAAGGTTACTGGGACTGGAACCTGGTTACCAATGAGACCTTTTTTGATGACCGATATTACACCATGGCGGGCTATGCTCCCAACGAATTTCCGCAAACTTTCTCAGCCTGGGCGGAGCGGGTGTATCCCGATGATCTGCCAAATGCCTGGTTGTCCATACAAAACTATCTTGCCGGAAAATCCGAAAGATTTGATGTTGAGTTTCGCTTCAAACATAAGGAGGGTTCATGGATATGGATCCAGGGGCAGGGAAAGATCGTGGAGCGAGATTCAAACGGTTTACCCCAGCGCATGATTGGAACCCATACAGACATTACCCAGCGCAAAAGGGCGGAGCAGGAATTAATAGCCCAGCAAGAATTGCTTGAAGGTGTCATGGATAATGTTTCAGATGTTTTAGCCATTCAAAAGCCCGACCACAGCATAGAGCGCTATAACCAGACCGGCTATGACTTTCTGGGGATGATACCGGAAGAAGTGAAGGGCAAAAAGTGTTACGAATTTATCGAACGGGATCGGAAATGCAATGAATGTGCTACCAGTAAAGCACTGCAGACCAAAAAGTTGGAGCAGATAGAAAAATACTTCCCGGAACTGGGTGTCTATTTAAACTGCCGCAGCAATCCAGTTTTAAACGAAGATGGTAATGTAGTTTGGATTGTACAACAATTAAGGGATATTACCGAGCAGAAAAAAAAAGAAAAACAAATCAAAGACAGCGAGCAGCGTCTAAACACGCTTATATCCCAAACGCCGGCGGTAATATATTCTTTCATTATTACTGATGGAATGCCCGAAATAACCTATGTTAACAAAAATGTTAAGCATATTCTCGGCTTTGAACCAGAAGATTTTATAAAGAATTATGGTCTTTTCAAAGAGTGCCTTCACCCTGACGATTTCCAGAAAGTGTTCGATGCCATACCAAAGTTGATGGCAGAGGGCAGGGCAACCCTTAAGGAGTACAGGTTTAAAGACAAGCAGGGTCATTATCACTGGTTGCACGACGAGCAAAAGCTGATTACTCATACTGACGGCACCCTGGAAGTAATCGGCGCCTGGTGGGATATAACCGAGAGAAAAAAGGCGGAGGGAAAAATCCGCTACATGAGTTTCCACGACAACCTCACCGGCCTTTATAACCGTTACTTTCTGGAGGAGGAAATGAAAAGGCTGGATACCCAAAGGCAGCTGCCTATCAGTATCACCATGGCTGATTTAAATGGACTGAAACTGGTTAATGATACTTACGGTCATAGCACCGGAGATGAAATGCTAAAAACAGCAGCTAATATTTTAAAAAGAGTTTGTCGCAAAGAGGATATAATTGCTCGCTGGGGCGGGGATGAGTTTGTAATCCTCTCGCCTCAAACTACAGACAAAACAGCGT
>PWGT01000059.1 GCA_003554535.1 Syntrophomonadaceae bacterium
AACTCAGAACATGCCTCAGCTACTACTTCGCCATTGCGTCCTCAGGATAGAATTAAAGAACTTGATGTAATTAGGGGATTCGCTCTGTTGGGGATATTGCTAGTAAATATGCTTTATTTCAAATCTCCCCTTTTTCACACCATTCAAACTCCTGCTGAAATAAGTGGCTTTTGGGATAAGGCTGGAGCATGGTTTATTCAGTTGCTTGCTACGGGAAAATTTTACGCAATTTTTTCTTTTCTTTTTGGTTTGGGGTTTTATATATTCTTAGAAAGATTGACTGCAAAAGGGCTGGATCCAACTAGTTTATATAGGCGACGCTTAGTAGGTTTGATGATGTTTGGCCTTGTCCACCTAATATTGATCTGGAGTGGGGACATTCTTTTTTCTTACTCTGTAGTGGGTTTTATTTTAATAGCATTTCGGGATATGGAATTGAAATTGTTGAGTAGATGGATATTGGTTTTATTTATACTGGCAGTACTGGTAGAAGGAGGAAATTATGCTTTATACAACCTGGGCGAATTGGCTCTGGGGAAAGAGTTTGCTGAATACCAGGCTGCACATCTTCAAGAAACTATACAAGTGTTTCGAGAAGGTGGTTTTATGGATATTTTAGTTTTCCGGTTGACCACAGAAGTTTTTAGCGTGTTAATTTCATTGATTTTTGTTATTCCTGTTTTGCTGGCCTATTTTTTGTGCGGTGTATATGCCGGCAAAATAGCTCTTTTCAAGAATGTGGGAAAGCATTTACAATTTATTAATAAAATTTGGAGATGGGGATTGTGCTTGGGCGTGATGTTGACAGTTATTTATGTGATGATCAATACAGGAGTTCTACCAGTGCCTTCTTTTTGGGAGTATCCCTTGTTGGCTATGATCAACCAGGCTGCTTCAATTTTTCTAAGCGCTTTTTATGTAACTTCCCTGATATTGTTGATGCAACGAGAGTTTTGGAAAAAAGTATTGGTGGTATTGGCTGCACCGGGTAGAATGGCTCTTACCAACTATTTAACTCAGTCCGTAATTTGTGTGCTTATATTCTATGGATATGGGCTGGGTTACTTTGGACAGGTTTCCATAGGAATGGGTATATGTTTAACTTTAGGAATATGGCTGTTACAGGTATTTTGGAGTAACTGGTGGATGGCTCGTTTTAATTATGGTCCCCTGGAATGGCTGTGGCGAGGTTTCACATACCGGCAAAAACCGCCTATGCAGAATAAGAAAGTTATGTAGGTTGTTCTAAAAAATCAGCAAAAATAGTGGAGTGGAGCAAATATTTCTGATTGTATTTTTGGGCCATGCAGTAAAAATCAAGAGTCAGTTCTGATAATTTCTCTTGGGGACAATGGAGATAATTATCTTTTTCTTCGGCGGTAGCTTTGTCTTTGAAGTACCCCCAAAGATGGTTTGCGGTATTGGCCAGGGCAGAGGAATCTACAGGCTTTTCCATTAAGCTTTGAATTTTTTCTACTAGCTCTTTTTCTTCGTGAATTGGTAGATCTACTTTGTTTTTTAAAAAAGCTTGAACTTCCTTATATAAATTATATCCCCTGGCCATTACCGAATATTTGTGATGCGCCCAAAATTCACTTCCCCTTTTGGGAAGTGGAATACGCCCTTCTAAATTGCCTTCTTCGTATTTGCTACGAAGTATCTCAAATTGTTCTGCAGGATGATCTACATAACTTGGGGGATTAAAGTTCCCATTTAGAAGATTCTCTAGACGTATAGGGCTGGAATGTCTGTAACCCCGAAGTGCCATTTCTTTAACTGTAAGGTCGTGACAGTGCTTTAATTGCTCCAGTCGCCCTTGCCAGCGCAGAGTTTCCGGGTGATTAGCGTATCCTTTTTTGCCGCCGGTGATTACACTGTAAAGAGCATGTATTTCTACGTGCTGCCCTAACAGACTTTTGCGTGTTAGATACCCGGGATGAATGTCCCATACTCTCATGAACTGGAATCTTCTCCTTCTACCTGGAAAAATGATTCATCAAACTCTGGTTTTCCTTCATAACGAGACATGAAAAATCCGGGAAGGGTGTCCATCTGGTTAAATAGAGTCGGGTCTGTATCTATTCCCGCTTCTATGAGGGCATTGGCTACATCCTGAGGATCAGGAGGGCACCCTTTAACTGCGATCATATTATTAATGTTGGGGTCGTTTTTGTTTTCGTTATACATGCATTGTCCCAGGAGAATGGTAGTGTTCATACCTGGGGTGGGCTTCATGGCTTTGCCAGTGAGGACTTCAATATTGTCCCAGGGTTCCCCTTTCCAGGCATAGCGTATGGCATTTAAGATCAATCCATTAAAAGCAGAGCAATAAGTACACATGGTTTCATCAAACTTTCTATAAAAAATTCCTTTGATGCCTTGTTTAGCAAGAGGAAGGGGCATTTCTCCTTCTTCAGTTTTGCTGTAATCAAAATCGTGTTCATGATAGGAGGCCACGTCTTCTATTTTTTCTCCCACGATTTCAACATCAGAAAGATCAAGGGGGCGGTTATAATTTTGGGCTACATTAGCCAGATGGGTAACGTTTTGAGGTTCGTGACCTAAAACTTTAGTTCCCACCAGGTCAGCGGCCAGAAAATCGGCAGAAGCTATAAGCAAATTGCTACGCTGCATTTTGCCGTCAAATGCAGGACCTCTTTCCAGGGAATAGATGCCATCGATTAAGGTGAGCATAGGGGGCATCTGTTCTACAATTTTGGAAATGTAGAAATGCAGATCTTTTTGTGGATCCGGACTGTGGCATTTTTTGCGAGAAGGGATGTCTATCGTTCCCTTCAGGTTTTTTGTGCCCAGGCTGACCACGGTTTGATTATGAGATTTTAGCACTGGGAGGTTGATTAAATAATCGCTTTGTAAGATATCTTCATTTATACCTAATGTAATGCCGTCTCCCAGATCGATTTTCTGGAAAGGGCGTTCCATAATATTGATGTATTTAATGTTGTATTTTTTGCGCAAATTTTCATATCCAAGAGTTTCAAAGGCGTGGGCAGGAGTTTCAGTGTCCTTGGGATCGGCCACAATTCCTTCGCCAATAGTAATATCCTCGATACCATGCTCTTTTAGAAGAATGATCATGGCCTCGATAACCCGGGATGTGGTGATTACCCCCCACTTGGGAAACTGACAAGCTTTGGTCCAAAAAACAATGTTAGGCTTGAGGAAAACTTTGCTGCCTGGCTTTATGTGGTCCATCCCTCCGCAATCCATTACTGCTTTTTTAACTGACTCATACGGTTCGTTATAACGGACGATAGAAACTTTTTTATTTTCCATTAGTTTTGCCTCCTTAACACGCCAGAGTTTTACCAAGCGAATAAAGACCTGGCTAAAATTTAGTTTATTACGCTTTAAAATAATCTACAAGATTACACCATAATTGATATAATGTTGCTATTAACTACTTTAGACATTATATCATTGATTACCTTCCCATTTCCACAAAAGTATGAGTGAATCATATGGATGGTTCTTTTGATTTACACTTTTGATTTATTTGAGCAGGAAGGAAGTTGGAGATGAGTGAGAGAATATAAGTATCAAATTAAAGTTAAAGTTGATTTTTGAAAGGGGATAGGTGATGCAAAAAAAGGGTGGGGCAGGTGCTATTGTATCCTTGGTGTTGGGAATAGTGGGTCTGGTAGCCTGGTTTATTCCTTTTCTGGGTTTGCCCATAACGCTGCTAGGGTTAGTTTTGGGGATACGTTCTCGAAATAGTTCTCGCGTTAAAATAGCTACTCTGGGTACTGCTATATGCGCAATAGGCTTATTGGCTTCTGCAGTGAATGCATTTTTAGGGGCAGTTTTGCACATATGAACTTAATAAATTAGAAATGCTATTCCAGGAGTTCTAATATTTCAGGATCATCAATGTCAGGAGGGTTTACCGGGTTAAATCGCGCCGGTTTATCTTCTGCCCCTGGCAAGCGAGCAATATACCCCCAATCGCTGGGCTCAGGGAAATCAGTGCTTACAAAGTGGGCGCCGCTTTCGAATGCAGCATCTCTTCTGGCAGTGTCATTTTCGCGTTCTCTTCTTTCTTCACCGGCATCGGAACGGGTTCTAATTAAATATCCTTTTTCTACGTATTCCTTGATTTTTTCTTTCTTTTCATCCCGTGGTTCGTTTAGTTTAATAAATCCAGCCGAGTCTTTATCGGGCTTTGAGCTGGTGAAAAGCAACCTGTTTTCAAGGGATGGATTTTCTTCCAGATAGATATCCCTGATTTCACATTCATTATCCAGCAAAAGCATTACTTTTCCCCTTGCTTCTTTTAATGTCGGCCATCCATCTTCCTGAATGGCTTCTCTTAGCGTGTCATGTTTACCGCGCACATTATCGGGAGTGATGATTTGTTCTTTGTTAAATACCGATAGAATTTCTTCTTCCATGTCGTCCATGTCTTGTGGTTCAGTGGGTGGGGGAAGGTTCACCGGCACACCAATTAGATCTGCCAGGAATTGACCTCCGTTAATCAGAATTTGCAGGGGAAGGGGAAGTTCTTCTATTTCGTCACTAAAGTCTCCCTTCATTTCTACCAGTATGGAAATGGGGAGGTGGTTTGGATTATCTTGAGACCAATCCTTGATAACTTCCAGTGCTTCCACGAAAGTGTAATAATGAGTTTCATAGTCAATATGGGGGATATGCATTAACTTGTATCCCGGCTCTTCGAGTTCAGGTATTCCCGAATAAGGATTACGGGTTAAAAGTAGTTTACCGGCGCGATGAGCATAGCGCCCTCCCTCGCGGTCCACGTATATGTCCAGCTCAACTTGCCGGATTTGCTGTTCTTCAAATTGATCATCCAGGGGGGCGTGGCTGTATTCAAATTCCCTGGCAATAGATGGGCTGATTAGCCTGATGCGGTTTAAAAGAGCCGGCTCGGGTTGAATGAAGTAGCTGTTATGGGTGCCCAGGAATTGGAGCTCGTTAATTCTAATTTCTTCATCAAAATCTTCCTGGGTCGAAGATTGATTTGCATAACTGTTTTTATTTTCAGCTCCGGTGGTTTTGGGAAAAGAGGTAACAAAACCAACCAGAAGAGCAATTATTAAAATATATACCTTGAAAAAAAGAATTTTATTTGGCATAGTTAATATCCCTGACCCTAAAAAGTAAGTTTTATATCTTTAGGATCATTTTACCTCAACTATATTATTTGTTAAAGTGTTTTTAATTGTTAGTTTTTAAATACAAGTTAAATTATAGAAGAGTATTAAAGAAAAGAATATAAATAAGAAAATAATGGTCTTTGGCATAAGTCAGGTTTTTTGATATATTTTAAAATCACCGGAAAAATAAATATGTTCAATTGGGCCAGATTTTGATAAAGTTAAATAATGATAGGGACTTATAATTAGGAATTTGGATGATTGAGTGGATTATTCTTTATATATTGTTGCGAGTACTTATAATGGACAAGTTTTTCTAATTTTAGGGAATTAAGGAGTGATAAGCCTGCTATGGGTAAAGATAATAAGGAGATTCCTTTTTTAAGGGGAAAGAAGGCCAACAAAATACGCCGTTACCGCAATATTAAACCTTACCATAAGAAAAGGAGAGGGCATAAGTTTATTAATATTCTAGTAGTTGTGCTCTCTTGCCTGGCTGTAATTGCTTTGGGGGGTAGGACTATTTACAACCAGGTAATGAATACAGAGGAGATGTTAGAGCCTGCTCCAAAAGAAGAAGCTATGGTAAATTGGGAGAGCAAAATAGCCCGTAATTTTGATGATCATATCATTAATTTCGCTTTTTTGGGTTTTGGGTGGGATGAATCACGCGAAGAGCAAACCCAAGAAGGCACTTTGGCAGGTTCTTTGAGGTCAGATACAGTAATGGTTGCTTCTTTGAATCTTGAAAAGGATGATATTTCGGTTATGAGCATTCCCCGTGATACTATGGTGGAGATAAACAAAGTGGGTGTTGAGGATAAATTAAACCATTCTTACTACTACGGCTACAATAAATATGAAAATAAAGAAACTGAAGAAGACCCTCACCAGGGTGGAATAGAGACTACTCTTAAGACCATCCAGGATTTTTTGGGTGGAGTGCCTATTCATTACTACGTAACTATGAACATGGATGCGGTGGAAGATCTGGTGGATGCAGTAGATGGAATATATTATGATGTTGATGAGCAGGTCCGGTCTCATGCCGGGCGAGGGGAAGTGGTGCTAGAAGAAGGGTATCAAAAACTGGATGGAAATGAATTTCTGCGGTACGTGAGGGCCAGGCATATGGACGATGATTTTGGAAGACAGGAAAGGCAGCAGGAAATTATGGTGGAAGCTTTTGAACAAATGCAAGAAGAAGGAAAACTTGTTCAGCTTCCTGAAATCTACCAGACAGTGCAGGATAATGTAAAAACCAATCTATCTTTTTCTCAGAAAGTAGCTCTATCCCTTTATGGGATGGAAGAAATTGATCCCCAGGGCATTGATACATATACTTTTGAGGGAACTGAGAGAATGATTAACCGTAATGGGCAAGAAATTTATTACTTTTTCCCCGATGAGGAATGCCGGGTAGAGTTGGTGGAGGAAGTATTCGAAGTAGAAGCAGAAAAGCAGGACGAGGCAGTTGTTCAACATAATGAAACTGAGCAAGAATCCCAGGAGCAGAAGCCGGAGCAAGAACCTTCTGCAGATGAAGAAGACGGATATGAAGATTCTGAAGGTGAGGAAGATGAGGATAATGGCCAAGAGGGTGATGATGAAGGTGATGATGGTGAGGAGTAAAAAATGGGTGAGGAGTTAGAAGGATGAATTGATTTGAACTTGGAAAGGAGAGTCAAACTCCTTTGTTATGAAGAATGAAGTCCTGGATTATATAAAGAATTACGTTTATAATGAAGAAGAAGCCCAGATGCCGGCTTTGTTTCCTGTTGGGCAGGAGACGGAAGTAAACTTTAAGGATTTGGGCGAAATTAATGTGCCGGTATTTACAAATGAGTTTTGGACCTCAAAGCAGAGAAAGGGTAACTCTATCCACGAGATTTCGTACCGGGCTTGTTTTAAACCACAGCTTCCTCATTTTTTCATAGAATTGCTTACTCAAGAGAATGATATTGTTTATGATCCTTTCAGCGGCAGAGGGACAACTTTAATAGAAGCCGCTCTATTGGGGAGACAAGTAATTTCCAACGATATTAACCCTCTTTCCGGCATATTTACCCGCCCCAGGTTAGAAATTCCTTCTTTACCAGAAGTGGAATACAGGTTAGAACAGCTTAGTATAAATTATGACTACAGGGCTGATAATGATCTTTCCATGTTTTTTCATCCCCTAACGGAAGCAGAAATTGTTAATTTACGAGAATATTTAAACCGGAGAAGAAAAGAAGGGAAAGAGGATAGGGTAGACCGTTGGATTAGAATGGTAGCCAGTAACCGGCTTACTGGTCACTCCAGGGGATTTTTCTCGGTATATACTTTGCCTCCTAATCAAGCGGTTTCCCGGGAAAGGCAGATAAAAATTAACCGGAAACGAAACCAGGAGCCAGAATATAGAAATACTCGCCAAATTATAATGAAAAAAACCGAAAATTTGTTAAAAGGGGTTACAGATAAGGAAAAAGAGCAACTTTGGTCTGCCGCCGAGTCTGCTTGTTTTTTGGAAAATGATGCCCGGCATACTCCTGAAATTCCCTCAGAAACAGTGCAATTAACAGTTACTTCTCCACCTTTTTTAAATGTGGTCCAATACTCCCAGGACAACTGGATGCGTTGCTGGTTTAATGGGATAGATACGCAGGAAATAGAGGAAAAAATTACAGTTACCGGAACTTTGAGCCGTTGGGAAGAGGTGATGGATGGTGTGTTGCGGGAACTTTTTCGTATTACCCAAAAAGGAGGATGGGTGGCTTTTGAAGTTGGTGAAGTAAATAGAGGCCAGATAAAACTAGAGGATCATATTATTCCCCTGGGAAGAGAAGCTGGTTTCGAATGTGCGGGGGTTTTGTTGAATGAGCAGGAATTTACAAAAACCTCCAATATATGGGGAGTTAAAAATAATAAAAGAGGAACCAATACCAACCGAATAGTTTTATTTCATGTTCCCTTGGATTGATGCTGGTAATAGGCAGGTAAGGAAGGAGAGGTGTGAGGGGAAATGGTGAAAAAAATACTGATAATACTGGGAATTATATTGTTACTTTTAGGGGGTATTTGGGGAATTAGTGTGTTATTGATTCCTTCAGAAGTAGGAGAGAGGTTGGCCTCAGAGAAGGATATTCCTTATCCGGTAGTTATTGCTCACCGTGGGGCTTCTGGGGTAGCTCCTGAATCTACCGAGGTTGCCTACGAACTGGCTCGGGATATGGGGGCAGATTATTTAGAAGCAGATTTGCAGCGCACTGAAGATGGCGAAATAATTGCTTTCCACGATGATACACCGGCAAGAACTACTAATGTAGAGGAAATATTTCCAGGCAGGGAAGAGGATTATATCGAAACATTTACTTATGAAGAACTTCAAAAATTAGATGCTGGTAGTTGGTTTAATGAGCAGTATCCGGAAAAAGCTCGCGAAGAGTTTGAAGGTTTACAAGTATTGAGATTGGAAGAACTGATAGAAATTGTGGAAGAAGGGGAAAATAACCCTGGGCTCTATCTGGAAACCAAGTCTGCTCCTCGTCATCCCGGCATAGAAGAAGATATAGTTGAAATACTTGAAAATGAAGGCTGGCTCCCTGAACCTCCGGACTTGGATTCCCCAGAACCAGATCTGCTAGAAAAAAAAGGGGTGCCATCTGTTAATTTAGCTTCTGGCCCGGCAAGGCTCATTTTTCAATCATTCTACCAGGAAAGCATAGAAGAATTGGAAGACTTACTTGTGGAAATTAAACCGCAAATTCCCCGGGTATTGCTCATTAGCCCAGATAAGTTTTCTGAATATGGTTGGGATAACTTGCTTGAGTTTGCAGAATCCCATGGGCATGGGATAGGACCTAACGGGTTCCTGGTTTGGCCTTGGTATTTGCGAGATGCGAGAAAGCAAAATCTGATGGTACATCCTTATGTAATAAACCAGACCTGGCAAATGCGCCTTATGGAATTGTACGAAACTGATGGTATATTTACTGATTTCCCCCATCTGGCTCTGGAAGTGTATGGCAAAAGCGATAGTATCGATGTGGATCAGCTTTGGGAATAATCGTGTTTCAATAACCAATGCACTTATTAATTGGCTGATACTTATTAATTGCTTATAAGTGGTAACAATACCCTTCTTATTTCCTCTTTCCAACTTTCGTATATTGGTGGGATTTTTTCATTAAGGAACTGTTGCAGGGCTTCATAATTTTCCCCACTGGCTTCTTGTGCTTCTTGTTTTAATTGGACCAGTACATCTCTAAACTCTGCGGTCAGTTCCAAGATTTTGTTTTCGGATAGTCTTTTTTTGATTACCTCGGTTTCCAGTGCTCCTTTTATAGAGTCAAGGACGTTGATCATTTCATCGTTTATTACGTTAAATTCTTTGAGTTTTTCTACTTCCATGTGCTCTATTAAGCTTTCTTGTGCTTCTTGCAAAGTGTCCACCATTTCCAAGATTTTTTCAAATATTTCAGTATGGTTGCTCATGTAAATCATCCCCCACTTTATTGAATTTTTGAGATTCACAGAGGGTTAGTTCCCTTGTGAACTTCTACATTATTTTTAGTTTGTTTAAAATAAATTTTTGTAATGACCACCTTGCTTGTTGAACTTAAAAAAGTCATAATAATTGTATCAAATATCAATAAAAATGCACATGCTTGATGGAGGTTTTCTAGATGAAAATGAGTGAAGAATTGCAACTCAGCGAAAATGCCCGGATTGCTTATGAAAAACGTTATTTGCGCAAGGATGAATCAGGTAGTCCCCTGGAGTCTCCCGCAGATTTATTGAAAAGGGTAGCAGCCAGTATAGCCAAAGTAGAAAAAGAATATCAAAAATCTGAATCAGAAGTGAAGCAACTGGAAGAAGATTTTTTTCAGCTTATGAAAGAATCTTTCTTTATGCCAAATTCCCCTACCCTAATGAATGCAGGAAGGGAACAGCAGCAGTTGAGCGCGTGTTTTGTTTTGCCTATAGAAGATAGCATGGACGGCATTTTTACTTCTCTCAAGCACATGGCGCTGGTCCAAAAAACGGGCGGAGGTACAGGGTTCGCATTTGACCGTTTGCGTCCCGGTGGTGATATTGTTTGTTCCACTAATGGTGTGGCCAGTGGCCCGGTGTCTTTTTTGAAGATATTTGATTCTGCCACTGAAGCTGTCAAACAGGGAGGAACACGAAGAGGAGCAAATATGGGGACCCTTCGGTATAATCATCCTAATATTATGGACTTTATTTGCTGCAAGGATGATGAGGAAGAAGTAAATAATTTTAATCTTTCTGTTACTGTTTCCGAGGAATTTATGCAGAAAGCAACAGGCGAAGATTCTGATCCATATTACTATATGATTAATCCGCGAACCGGGGAATCTTATGTTGAGCCTTCTTCTGGTGAAATAGCTTATGGTAATGCCCAAAAAATTTTTGACTTGATCATAGAAAAAGCTTGGCAAAAAGGAGATCCGGGAATAATTTTCCTTGATCAAATGAATAAATATAATCCTACCCCTCATATCGGTAGTTATGAGGCTACAAATCCCTGTGGAGAACAGCCTTTGTTGCCTTATGAAGCGTGTTGTCTTGGTTCATTGAATTTGGGTAAGTTTGTTAACGAATATCAGCAAATTGATTATGAAAAGATGCGGGAATCGATCAAGTTAGCAGTAAGATTCCTGGAGAATGTAGTAGATGCAAGCGATTATGTTATTGAAGAGATTAATCGCATGCACAAGCATGGCAACCGTAAAATAGGTCTGGGAGTAATGGGATGGCATGATATGCTGGTCAAGCTGGGTATCCCTTATGATAGTGAAGAAGCCCTTGAAACCGGTGCGGCAGTTATGAAGTTTATAAATGAGGAAAGCAAAAAAGAGTCGGTTAAACTGGCTGAGGAAAGAGGTGTTTTCCCCAATTTCTCCGGAAGCATATATGACACTGGAAATGATGAAGATATGGTGCGCAATGCAACTCGAACTACTATAGCACCTACAGGTACCATCTCCATCCTGGCCGGAGCCAGTAGTGGTATCGAGCCTTATTTTAGTATTGCTTTTGTGCGCAAAAATGTTTTAGATGGAGTGGATATGTTTGAAATAAATCCCTTATTTTTGGAAATAGCAAAAGAAGAAGGCTTCTATAGTGAAGAATTGATGCAGGAAATAGCCGACAATGGCTATATTCCGCCAGAATCCTCTGTTCCTGACTGGGTTAAAGAGTTGTTCAAAACTGCAATGCAGATCGATGTGGATTGGCATGTCAGACATCAAGCAGTGTTTCAACAGTACACGGATAATGCCGTGAGCAAGACCATAAATTTACCCCGCCAGGCTACCATGGAGGATGTCAAGGATGCTTATGTGAAGGCTTGGAATTATGGTTGCAAGGGGATTACAGTGTATAGAGATGGCTCTCGGGAAACTCAGGTTTTAAGTACTGGCCGGGGAGGAGAAGAATTAGAACTGAAACCCAAGCGGCGCCCCAAAACACTTGAAGGCTACACAACCAGTATCCAGACACCGCTGGGTAATTTGTTTGTTACGGTAAATATGGCAGAAGGTAAGCCCTTTGAACTTTTTGCCCAGATTGGAAAAGCCGGAAGTGATGTGATAGCTTTTACCGAAGCTATAGCGCGTCTTATCTCTTTATCGTTAAGGTGTGGGATTAGTGTGGATGAAATAGCCACTCAGCTTGAAGGTATTGGTGGAGCCCGCTCAGTAGGGTTTGGCCCCAATCGGGTTATGAGCGTGCCTGACGCTATTGGCCAGGCCTTGAAGGAATTAGCTCTTTCAGGAGTTGAAGATAACGGTTCTCCAGAAAAGCCTTCTTTAGAAATTTGTCCGGACTGCGGAACCGGTTCTCTGGTGAGAGCTGAAGGGTGCTTTAAATGTGAAGCCTGTGGTTTTAGTGAGTGTTAAAGGAGTTTCTATTGAATAAAGTATATTTTGGGATGATAAGAAGAAAGTAAGGGGTAAGTAAGTAAAGGAGGTTTAATTATGGCTATTGTGGAGGTATCGGTAGTACCTCTGGGAACCGGGTCTACCAGTTTGAGTGAATATGTGGCCCAGTGCCAGCAAGTATTGGAAAACGAACCAGGGATTGATTATCAATTAACTCCCATGTCTACAGTCATTGAAGGGGATCTGGATCAGATCTTAAAAGTGGTGCGTAAAATGCATGAAGTCCCTTATGATAAAGGAGCCCAGCGAGTTGTGACTACTATCAAAATTGATGACCGCCGGGATCTA
>PWGT01000179.1 GCA_003554535.1 Syntrophomonadaceae bacterium
GGCGGACCGGAAAGAATGTATTGATGGTTGCCAATAAAGTAGATCGCAAAACTGACTGGGATCCTTACTCACTTTATGAGTTGGGATTGGGTGAGCCCATAGCAGTATCTTCGTCTCACGGCATGGGGACGGGGGATCTTCTGGATCACGTGGTAGAAGAGCTTGCTGTTCCCGAAAGAGGCGAGGAAGATGAGTTTGAGGATTATGTTAAAGTAGCGGTGGTTGGTAGGCCCAATGTAGGCAAATCTTCCCTGGTTAACCGCTTGTTGGGAAAAGAGCGGGTGATTGTTAGTGAAGAACCGGGAACTACCAGGGATGCAATAGATGTGCCAGTTGAGCAAAAAGATTGCAAAATGCTTCTAATGGACACGGCGGGGCTGCGACGGCGTTCCAAGGTAAAAGAAGATGTGGAATATTATAGCGTGGTGCGGGCCTTAAAAGCTGCTCGCAGGGCGGAAGTTGTGCTGGTAATGCTGGATGCTGTGGAGGGGTTTACCGAACAGGATCAAAAGATTGCTGGCATAGCTCACGAAGCGGGCAAAGGACTAATATTTGTGGTGAACAAATGGGATTTGGTCAGTTCTACCGAAAAAGAAACTCAGGATTTTAGGGAAAGAGTAAGAGAAGAATTTGCTTTTGCTCCCTATGCACCGGTGCTTTTAATTTCTGCCCTCACCGGTCGGGGAGTAGATAAGATTGGAGACCTGGTAGTAAAGGTGGATGCAGAAAGCAAAAAGAGGGTCCCCACTGCTTTGCTCAACGATCTTCTGCAGGACGCATTGCTGGTGAACCCTCCGCCGTCAAAAAAAGGGAAAAAACCTCGCATATTTTATGCTACTCAGCCCCATGTGCAACCGCCAACCTTTGTCTTTTTTGCCAATGATCCCGGCCTGGTGCATTTTTCATATGTAAGATACTTGGAAAATCGCTTACGGGAAGCTTTTGGTTTTGAAGGCGTTCCTTTGCGGTTAAAAGTAAAACCAAAAAAAGAACCGGATACTTCCCGGACTCGCGTGGTCAAAAAATGATTCGTCATAATTAAAAAGTAATTTGAAATCAAGGGAGGTATAAGATATGACTGATTATCTGTTAGTCATACTGGCTTATCTACTGGGCTCCATACCTTTTGGTTTGCTAATTAGCAAGTTGGTCCAAAATGTAGACATAAGGGAGCATGGTAGCGGAAATATTGGTGCTACCAATGTATTGCGCAAAATGGGCCCAGCCTATGGCCTGTTAGTTCTTTTACTTGATCTGGCCAAAGGTGTTGTGGTAATGCTTCTTGCTCGCTATTTGGAAGTAGATACGGTATTTATGCTTCTTGCTGGTTTCCTGGTAGTTTTGGGCCACTGTTTCCCCATCTTCTTGAAGTTTGATGGTGGCAAAGGTGTTGCTACCACTCTGGGAGTTTTGCTATTTGTCCCTGATTTCATTATTCCCCTGCTGGTTTTGCTTTTGATCTTTGTAGTTCTGGTAGCCCTTACGCGATACGTCTCATTTGGCTCGGTGGTTACTTCTGCTTTAATTCCCGTTGCCTTTTTGGTTTTTTCTTATACAGAAACTTATGATTATACTTTGTCACATGTTCTGTTTGGAATTGGTATTGCTGCAGTGGTGATCTTTCGCCACCGGGAAAATATTAGCAGGTTGCTAAGTGGCACTGAATCCAAAATTGGAAAAAAAGAGTAAGAATAACCTTAATAAATACCTGATACGTGGTTTGCCTACTTATAAAAGACGCACTTCCTCCTCATATTGTAAAAATAATTAAGCATATTTATCCCTCCTTATTGCATATTAATTTAAAAAATAGCCTGTCCTTAACCTTTGGCAAAAAAATATTCAGGTTTTTGGCTAAAATAGAAATATTATTCACTGATGTGCATATAATTTATTGTTAAGCCATGCCTGTTTAAATTAATAAGGGCAAAGACAGGAACAAAGGAGGGATAAAATTATGGAGTACGATCTGTATAAAGACATCGTTGAGCGAACCGGAGGGGATATTTATCTGGGGGTTGTTGGGCCGGTGCGCACTGGCAAATCTACATTCATCCGCAAGGCCATGGAGCTATTTGTCCTTCCCAATATAGAAGATAACAACGAAATGGAAAGAGTTAGAGATGAGCTTCCCCAGGGTAGTGCTGGCAAAACAGTTATGACTACGGAACCTAAATTTGTGCCGGATGAAGCAGTGGAATTTGAAGTAAAAGAGAATGTGTGGATGAAATTTAGGTTTGTGGACTGTGTGGGTTATGCTGTGCCCGGAGCAGTGGGTTATGAGGATGAAGATGGGCCGCGGATGGTGACTACACCCTGGTTTGATTACGAAATTCCTTTTCAAGAGGCTTCAGAGTTGGGAACACGCAAAGTAATCACCGAACATTCAACAATTGGGATAGTAGTTACCAGTGATGGTAGTATTACTGATATCCCCCGGGAAAATTATTTAGATGCCGAAGAGAGGGTGGTAAGTGAATTAAAGGAGTTGGGTAAGCCGTTTGTCATCTTGCTGAATACGGCTCTACCTGGCAGTGAAGAGGTATACCTGTTAAAGATGGAATTGGCTGAAAAGTATGATGTGCCCATAATAGACCTGGACTTGTTAGATTTGGATGAGGAAGACATGAATGAAATTCTAAAAGAAGTGCTTTATGAGTTTCCAGTGCGCGATGTTTTTGTCCACTTGCCGGACTGGGTGGAAGAATTAGAGCCCGA
>PWGT01000207.1 GCA_003554535.1 Syntrophomonadaceae bacterium
AACCTTTCACCAGTGTCTTCATCTTTATTAATTACAATTACCCATATTTCATGCTCCCTTTCATCAAAAACCAAATCTACAATTTTATACTTACCCATTTATATCACTCCTCTATTCATAAAATGTTGTTTGACTTTTCTGACTGATTTGTCCAGTATTTATTAATCATTTTAATAACCCCCCCTTTTTAATAACGCCCCTTCCAGACTATGATGACATCATTCCTGCCAAAATTATTTGCTTCCTCGTTGGTTTCAAACCACAAATCCACTAAATATTTTCCCTGCCTCATGGCACCCCCGGTGTCAAGAGCATAACCTTCCCGGTAAAAATCTTTGCCTATCGCCTGAACTTTACTCCCATAAGGAATAACATCCGGATCAACAGCTATAACTTCTTTGCCCGGTACTGCTCCTACGCTGGTAACATCCGGGTTGCTGTCAGCACATATACCGCTGATATTATCCTGCGGTGCATACCCCGTTGCTTCACCTGCGATTATGGTATATCGATCAAGCTGTTCCTGCTTGGCGGTTGTGTGAACATTAATTTCGGCAAGCGTTAATTGAGCATCAAGCGATTTGTTATACAATTCTGTGATGTAATGCTGGGAGTAAGCGGTTAAACCAAACATCACCCCCAGCACTATAACCACACTAAAGATTATTTTTTTTGGCTTCATGGTTTTGATCTTGATAACAGTTCCAAGTTTCTTCCTCTCCCTGACCAACCGCACTCACGACAGTACCAATATTCTCTTCTTCGCTGATAAATATTATTGCTCTGGCAGTCTGGACACGCTACTTTTTGCTGGTCATCTGTCATCATCTTTGCCCCCTGAATTATACTTACATTTTTCACAGATCATCTTAGAACTGTCATCTTCAACAAAAGCCCTGCTATCAAACTTATCACACCAAGGCACCCTATAACTTCTGCCCACTTTGTATTCAAAGATCTTTTGATAAAAAGCACCTTCATTGCAGTGTGTCTTTTTCGAGCGGCAGTGTAGACATATTTCCGCATCCGACCACTGCCCCAGCGGATTATCACACTCACGACACACCGCTAACTTATCATTGTCCTTCCACGTGGGCATCACCGCCACAATCCACGTAACAGATCAACGTATTCTTTGGAACTGCTGTCCTCTATGAATGTAACCAGCTGATACATTTCCTTCTCATTGGCTACCCTCTGCACGCCGTTACGGTCCAACATATTAGCCTGACCGTCCTGCCGTATTTTCTCCAGATCTTGCTTGAGTTTATCATGATCATATTCTTCCACCATTGATCTTTGCCCCCTTGGCTATTTATATATTCAGCTTAGTTTTAATTCTTTTTAGAGCCTTGTGGTTATAAAAGTCCTGTTTCGGTAATTTGAACTTCAACCAGAATTCCAGCAAATCCCAAAGGTGCTTGTTATCCACCATCCAGTATTTGCCGTCCTCATCCACATGATAAATAGTCGTATAAGAATGGTCAGCACACTTTTGTACTCTGGAGAGAGCCCAGCCTAACATTTCAGCTTCGATCGTGCCTTCTCTAACCTTCAGATCTTTAGTATATTCTGTCTTAACCAAATTTATCTCCTCCCATAGAATTCCTCTACGTCATGCTCAGTCAATATTTGAGTTCCATCCATAACCTTCATGATTGCTTTCGCCCGCTCGGCTTCTTTTCTGGTAGCATAAATATCCTCGCTGACACATTCGTCGGTTTCGACTATCTTATAATAGGATTGATTCACACCATGCTTCGGCTGTTTTTGAATATACTCTAATTTATAATTAGTCATTTTGTTTTTCCTCCAGCATTTTTTTAACATATTCTTTGTTGCCGTCTGCATATACATTAAGTTCAACATTTCTACTGTATTTAGGATCTCTAATCCGCCAGAAGATCAAAACTTCATCTGAGTCCTCTTCAAACATCCGGTTGGAAAAATCAAAAATCGGTTCGACACCTAATCCTTCGGCTAATTCCTTCGCCAGCTTTTCTGCATCCTCAAGTCCTCTGTAATCATGGAACCCTGCGGCCAAATTGAAATCTTCCACGTCAAACGACTTCACGTGATCCCGAACACCCTTCTTGAACTGATCGGCTAATTCTTTGATATTCTTTGTCATTGTTTTAGCCCCCTTAGGCTGTTTTTGATTATTTTACCCAGATACAGGTTTGATTTTTTCTCGGCGAATTTTCATTATAAGGATCTCTTCTTTTATATTTAGCGATCCTTATATCTTCAGCATCCTGCAAACCTGCAAACTTAACCGCTTCATGCCAGTCATAGTCAAAATATTTGACTTCGCCTTTTTCGTTCTTGCTATAAACCGTTCCGAGCATACCTTCCCAAATCACCACAGTGTGATCTTTTGTCGGCTTCGCTTTCTTGTAATCCTTAACTCCCGTTTCTTTTAAAAGTGTTCTCATTTTTCTAACCCCCTTGAAGTTTTTATAATAATATTTACACTTTGTCGAAATTATTTAGCATTCTCATATTTGTCAAACCAAAAATCTATATCAGCAGAATATGCCTGTATGTGCATCAAGTAATAAAAATCTGATTTATCAATAACGCCAAATTCAAACATTTTTTTAGTTAAAAGTTGCTTATCAGATTTATTTAGCATGCCATCAGTTATATTATACTGCTTTTTACTTAACCAACCCTCATTTCTAAACTGATCAATAACAGAAGGAATAAAATCTAAT
>PWGT01000167.1 GCA_003554535.1 Syntrophomonadaceae bacterium
CCTGTATCCCGATAAGTCGGTATTCAAGGCATTTGCTCGTCACCGGGCATTAAAATCGGAGACCAGGGCTTATATGGAAGAGGTAGCTGGGAGAACAGGGAAAAGGGTGCTTTCTCATGTACCCAGGAACTTCTGAGGGATATGGTAAAAGGCGGCCGTGGGGGCTGATAAACCGCATTACCAGGAATTGATTGAAGACTTGAGCCCTCGAGAATTGGAAATCCTTGAGCTGTTCAGCCAGGGACTTTCCAACAAGCAGATCGCCGGGAAAATTTACCTTTCCCCCGGCACGGTCAAGTGGCACGCCAGCAATATTTACGGGAAACTGGGGGTTAAAGGCAAGCTGCAGGCCGTAGCCCTGGCCCGCAAAATGAAACTGATCTCCTGATCCCAAGACCGAGCTATGCAAGACCGTCTAACCGAAGCCTTCAAAAATAGGTAGGAATTCATTGAGGAATACAAAAAATGCACTAAAAAATTTATTATCTTCAACCTCTTTACTACGATATTCCAAATAATGTATAATTAACTGTAGAATAAAATAAGGTGGAGGTCTTATGTTTGTTTAATAAAGTGCGCCAGAAAAACCTGTTAATTTGAGGTTATCAACAACACCGTCCCGTTGACATTGTGGCTAAGGGTGAGTAGGTGCAAAATATCTATAAATAATGTTTCTAATCTCAACAACCAGCAAAACTATGAATACCTGTATTAAATCAGCTGATACTCCAAAAATTGGTACGTTCCAGCTCCCGTGGGCTAACCCAGTAAACAAGATATTTTTGGTTCGTATGTATACTAAGCCGAAATATATTCCAGCAGCAAATAACAACCCAAGACTTGTTAATACCTGAGAAATGGGTATTCCGTAAAACAGGCGCACTGGAATATGGAATGCAGAAAATATGAGGCTGGAAATCGCCAAAGCTGCAATTTGAGCTTTAACTTTTGACATCTTTCCAAAACTTCTCACCAACCGATTATACAGATAGCCTCTAAAAAGGAGTTCCTCACCTAAACCTACAAAGATCCATTGTTGCATAATGAGCAGTGGAGATGCAATCCTGCTCAGCCAGCCTTCTCTGTCCAAAGTAAAATGAAGTAATCCAATAATTGCAGATACCACAATAATAAGTAATACTGCTTCTCCAAGTCTTTTCAGGCTTATGCCAATATCGGCGAGAGAAATATTGTCTCTTCTCAGAGCCCATAGGGCTAAACTTCCAAGAAAAATCGCAGATAACACGGTAAGTAGATACCTGGTTGTGGGATCATCGAGCTTCAGTTGATAGCTTAAAAAGTAAAATACAGATGGATATAAAATAGCTATGAATACTACGATTAGAAGAGTTCGTTTGCATGCACTCTTTTCTTTACCATAATCACATTGCTGCATGATTCTCACTCCCTCCTAAAATATTATCTTTTACTTTACGAAGGCTTATGGAAGTGTTCATATCAGCGGTTTTTATTAATACCTGATTTAATGCATCTACTTCATTTGGCCCAGCTTTTTTCTAAGGCGGTTTTAACGTATTCGGGAAAAGTATGGTAGGGGTCAAAAAGATTGGTTTGCCCCGTATTTTTCTTAAACGTTTTAACCCTCCGCAATTAACATGATACAATTAATTATACCATAATTACAGAGATAATTGGCGAAAATTCAAGATATTGTGAGATAAATTTGTGCTTTTACTATTATTTGACTAAGGAAGAATCAATTTTGTGATAATATAGGTTTTTGAAGGGTTTTAAGAATAAAAAGGGTGAAAAATTACCTTTTTGGGCTTGAATCATTGATAAGATAAATATAAAAAACATATGTGATTTAGATACTAAAGCAGTATCTAAGGAGCTAGGTAAACAAAAGCCCAGTTGGAATCCGGGAGAAAAACAAGGGTACCATCTGTTTTGCAGATCCCGATGAACAAGTAGGCTTTGCGTATGCCATGAATAAGCAAAAGTATAAGCTAAGGAATGATCCACGCGAAAAAGCATTAAGAGATGCATTCTACAATTGCATAAAATGAATATGAGGAGACATGAAAATGGACAGGAAAAAAATATTTATCTTTATAAGCCTTACTCTGCTCGTCAGCTGGTCTGCAGCAGGCCTTTATTATTTATCCGGCTTGGAATGGGGCACTACCTTTTCCATGGTTTTTGCCATAGTATATATGTTCTTTCCCCTGCTCTGCACCATAATCGTGCAAAAGTTCATCTACAAGCAGCCGGTTATGAAGACCTACGGGGTTAATACTAATATCAACAAATGGCTCCTGGTGGCATGGGGCTTGCCAGTTTTGATAACCTTTGCTACTATAGGGGTCAGTCTTCTTATGCCCGGGGTGGGCTATTCTCCTGAAATGGTCGGTATAATCGATTACCTCGGCGATTTAATCTCGGATGAGATGATGGAGGAAATGCCCTTTTCACCAGTCGTGATGTTCTGGCTGATGCTCTTACAGGGAATTATTGCAGGGCCTACTATCAACGAATTAATCCAAAAAGAGTTCTTTTAATGGGAGTCTAGCCTGCCACGAAGTCGGTAACAGTAGATAAATCAGAAAAAAACGAAGATAACAATTAATACTAGTAATTTTAAATAAGAAAGAAGAAGAAAAACAAATCGAGAAAGTTGACATAATTGATTTTACCGTTTTAGGTTTCGATAGTGATAATCGCATTTGGTTATCTGTAAAATA
>PWGT01000228.1 GCA_003554535.1 Syntrophomonadaceae bacterium
TGCACTGAAAACCGGGGCTTATCCTGCAGATTTTCTAATACAATTTCAAGCTTTTGTAGCCTTCCTAAAATGCTTTCTTTTTTGAATACCACTGCTCCACCCTCTTCTTTAGATATTGATTCTGAACTTTTCGCAGGTAGGCTGTGTCTAAATATTTTTGCCTTGTTTTCATTTCGAAGTGCTCTTGCTCCTTTTCACTGCGAGCATAGATCACTATCCCAGTATTTATTACTTCATACTGTACAGTAGGTGTAGCATGGTTAAGGATCAGTAAGTCGAAACGTTCAGTGCCAATATTATCCCTGATAGCAGTGATAAGCTTTTGGTAGAACTCACTGCTTGATGCTTTGTCACCGGGCAATAAAATGGCCAGGTCAATATCAGAAGATGGTGTGGCCCTGTCTTGAGCATATGATCCGAAGAGGTAAGCCACAATAATGCCTTTTGTAGCAAAAAGCTTTTTAAGCCTGTTTAAGGCTTCAGCTAGTTCAAGTTGTAGCCCCGGCAAAACCTTGCCAGCAGGCCCCCTGTAATCGTCTTTCATGCCCATTTTTAAAACTCCCTGGTGATTCTTTTCCACTACCATGCATTTTTTGTGGGTTATAATAAATTTAGCTGGCTTGTATTATTCTTTGTCCGTATTCTTTGCTATACTTTAATTGATTATATCACGGGTGCTGGTGGTTTTAAACTCATAGCTACGCACTTACACTATAGCCTAAACTAATGCCGATTTAAGGTGAAGCCTCTTCGATGAGAGCATCTGCTGTACACTTTTTATCAGGGCTATTAACTTTGGCTGTATGAGCAGAGCATGCAAGAAAAGGAGTTTGTGGTATGATATGATTAAATAAACGTTCTATATCCTTAATAAATGCTTGGAGGTGATCATTTGAGAACAAAAAGAATAATTAAAGATTACAGGTTGTCCAACTTGCTGGACGAACTTGAAAGCGGCCTTAAACAAATATATGGCCATAGCCTTAAAAAGATTATCCTCTATGGATCTTGTGCCAAAGAGCAGCAAGAACAGGGTTCTGACCTCGATATAATGGTTTTATTGGAGATGGAGGACAAAGCTATAAAGAAATATGATGAAGCAGTACTTGATCTTACTGTTGACTTGACCACACGTTATGGAATCTATGTATCTGTTGTTAAGAACAATGTTAAATTCTTTGATGAATGGGCTGATGTACTGCCTTACTTCAAAAACGTAAAAACTGAAGGGATCACCCTATATGGATGACAAAAAAAGAACTCTTGCAGAGTACCAGTTTATCGATTGTATTGAACAATATATCGAGAATAACTTCTAAGTACGCAAGGTCGAATGAAAGTAACCCTGGGTAGATCATTTTAAGCTCCACGGTGCCGTTGACAGAAACAGCAACCTGCAATACAATTGTATTACAAAGGGGTGAGCCGGTCATGTTAACTGTGAGATTACCGCAAGAACTGGAAGAACAGCTCAATAACCTGGCTAAACAACACAAGGTTACTAAATCTGAGCTGGTTAAAAAAGCGATCTCAGAATATCTGGATAATCATTATAATGATCCTTATGAAGCAGGAAAAGATCTTTTCGGTTCTGATGACAGTAAGATTAATAACGGTTCCACAACCTACAAAGAAAAAGTAAGGAGCTACATACATGAGAAGCATTCTCATTGATGCCGGGCCGATTATAGCTCTTTTCCGCAAAAAAGACCAGCACCACCAAAGGGCGCTGGCTTTTTTAAAAAATTACAGGGGCCGTCTGATTACAACCTGGCCGGTAATTACTGAAGCGATGCATGAGCTGTTTAGGCCTGATATCCAGGAAAAACTTTTAACCTGGATAGAAAGAGGCGGGCTTGAAATAGCCTTTCAAGATCAGAAATCAGTTACAGGCTTGCTTAAACTGGTTGAGAAGTATTCTGATATACCCATGGATCTGACGGATGCCACCTTAATGCTCTACGCTGAAGAAACCGGCATTAATGAAATAGCCACCATCGATGCAGACTTCTATGTATACCGAACGGCAAAAAACGACTACCTGAAAAATGTATTGCGTTGAATGCATAGCAACCTGCAATGCAATTGACAGGCAGGGGGTTAAAAAGGATTTCTGATAACCAGGTCACCTATGTACTGGCCGCTATTTAAATCTTCAGTCCACAAAACACTACAACCCGTCTTTTGGGCGCTGTTGACTAGCATTGCATCCCAAAAGGAAATGCTATTACCTTTATTTAGCTCGATTGCTCTTTGCAGGTCTTTTAATCCCGGTCGGTGCAGGTGCCACTGACCCAGGTCACTGATAATTTGTGCTGCCAGCTCCGGGCTGATTGGACGGGGCAAGTTTTTGGTCATATTAACATAGAGTTCCTGCAGCACCTGCATGCTAACTACTCCCTGACGGGAATTCCACAGGTCAGAAATAAGCTGCCTGGCTTTACTGCCTTTTTCCGTGGACGCTTTATCATAGGCATAAAGAAATATATTAGTATCGACAAACTGCTTCTGGTTTTTAACCACGCTCATATATATCCTCCCTTGACCATTCTACCTTTCCCTTTAGACCAAAATCGATACCCTCTTCCATGAGCAAAAGCTGCCTTTCCTCTGCCTGCTTGTATCTTTCTTCCTGGCGAACAAGATCTTCAATATATTCCGTGAGCAGGCCGGAAAGGGACTGTTCTTTTGAAACAGCCA
>PWGT01000195.1 GCA_003554535.1 Syntrophomonadaceae bacterium
CATTGGTGCCAATACTAAAAAAATCAACTTCTTCAGCCAGTTCATTAGCTATAAGAGCCGCGGCTGGTATTTCCACCATTATGCCAACTTGCATATCTTTTTTATATGGGATGTTTTCTTCATTTAATTCCTGTTTAGCTTTATTAAAAATATTCACAGCGTTTCTATATTCGTCCAGGCTGGAAATCATGGGAAACATTACTTTAACATCACCATATAACCCGGAACGCAAAATTGCCCTCAACTGAGGTTTAAAAATATCTTCACGATCAAGGCATAGTCTTACCGCACGGTAACCAAGGTAAGGATTATCTTCCACAGGAAGTTGCAAGCAACTCAATTCTTTGTCACCGCCAACGTCAAGCGTACGTATAATGAGCTCTTTCCCCTCCATTTTTTTGGCAACTTCACTGTAAGCGGTAAACTGTTCTTCTTCAGAAGGTAAACCACTATTGCCCATATAGAGAAACTCGGTTCGAAATAAACCGATCCCTTCCCCTCCGTTGTCGAGAACTGCCTCACACTCCTCAACTTTACCAATATTGCCTAATATTTTAACTTTTGTTCCATTCCTGGAAATAGCAGGTTTATCTTTGAAAAAAGTCAATCGCTGTCTCTTTTCTTTTTCATCAACTAGCTTTTGCCTGTAATATGAAAGTACATCTTCTTTCGGATTAATCATGACCTTTCCACAATCACCATCGACAATAACCTGGTCATCTTCCTTAATTAAATCTAAGAGTTTATCCCCAATACCAACTACAGCAGGAATCCATAGGTTTCTAGCAAGAATAGCAGTATGTGATGTTCTAGAACCATCCTGAGTGGCAAAGGCATGCACATATTTAGTATCCAGCTTAGCCGTAACTGAAGGACTGAGATCTTTAGCAACAAGAATAGCTTCGGAAGAAAGTTCATAACTCTCCTCTCGATCGTTGCTCAATATCCTCAACATACGTTTACCGACATCATCCAAATCTGCCGCCCTTGCTCTTATATAATCATCCTCTAAAGATAATAAAGTCTCTTTATATGTATTAATCGCTTCATCTACCGCTGCTTGAACGTTGAGTTGTTCCGTTCTGATTTTCTTCTCAATAGCAGATAGAAGTTCAGGGTCTTCAAGCATCATCATGTGAGCAGTGAAGACCGCAGCCTCATCAGGACCAAGTACATTTTGGGTATGGTCTCGAACTGCAGACAATTCGCTTTTGGCAGTCTCTATAGCAAAATATAGTCTTTCTATTTCCTGCTCAATCATATCTGAGGAAATAGATGTTTTTTCTACAGTAATAGCCTGTTCTTTTATTAACTTTACTTTACCAATAGCAATTCCCGGTGAAGCAGCAACACCTTCCAGTGTAATCATTTTTCACCATCCATTCGTGGTAGTTCTTCTTCAAACATTTTTTTTAGGGCAATTATTGCCTCGTTGGCATCTTCACCTTCAACTTCAATAACAATCTTACTGTTTTGATGTGCCCCCAAACCAAGAATTGATAGTAAACTTTTTGCATTTACTTTTTTTCCATTGTAACTAACCTCGATTTGGGATTCGAAGCGGTTTGCTTCTTGAACAAAAAGCGAAGCAGGCCTGGCATGAAGACCCGTTTTATTGGTAATCAATATTTCCACTTGTTGTTTTTCCATGAAAATCATCCTCTCGGTTTATATTTCTTTAAGGCAGCTTTTCAACCGACAAACTAACCTTTTGAGGAACAGACATTGAGGAGCAGACATTATAATCAAATCCAGAATCCACTTCAAAGACCTTTAAAAAAGATCTGATCAGTACCTGTTTAACTTCCTCTATAGTTGGGCAATCGGCATTTAAAAGTGAATGCATCGAAGTAATGTCGCTAGAATTCATCCCACACGGCATAATATACGAAAAGTGTTTCAAGATGGGGCGAACATTTAATGAAAACCCGTGATAAACAACTTTTCTTTTGGTTGCCACTCCAATAGAAGCAATTTTTTTATCTCCAACCCAGACACCTCGATCATATTTTTTTCTACTCCCTGAAAGATTAAAATGCCTTAGCACAAAAATAATAACTTCTTCTAAACATTTAACATACCAGCTGGGATCCTCGCGGTAATGACTCAAATTAATGATCGGATAGCCTACAAGCTGACCAGGTCCATGGTATGTGACATCACCCCCGCGGTCAACATAATGCACCTCAATCCCCTCTCTTTGCAACAATTCCTTTGAAGCAAGGATATGCTCCTGTTTACCGCTACATCCAACTGTTATTACAGGCGTATGGCTCAATAGTAGTAAAAAATCGTGTTCAAACCCGGTCAAAATTAGGTTAACCAATTCTTTTTGCAAGCTATCTGATGAACTAAATGAAACTTGTTCTTTATAATCAAGCATGAATAACGACATAATTCTGGATCCCTCTATGAACTATATTGGTGATATTACCGATAATGAATACCTTCTCCAATTGACATATAAGCGGCCTCCATCAATACCTCTGATAAGGTAGGGTGAGGATGAATAGCTAAAGCCATTTCAACAGCTGTTGATTCAAGCATTCTGGCCAAAACACCTTCAGCAATCATATTTGTCGACTCTGGACCAATTAGATGTAAACCTACAATTTCACCATATTTTTCATCAATGATTAATTTGACCAGCCCTTCAGTATCACCATCAACCAAAGCTTTTCCACTGCTGGTAAAAGGG
>PWGT01000128.1 GCA_003554535.1 Syntrophomonadaceae bacterium
AACAATTAAGGGATGTTATAGAAAGCCAATCTGAAATGGTAGCTCGTGCCACAGCCGATGGCACTATTACATTTGCTAACGAGGCTTATTGCCATTATTTTGGCTTTACCAGGGAAGAAATCCTTGGTAGAAACTTTTTTTCCTTTATTTTCGAAGATGACCGGCAGAAATTTGAGCAGTATATCTCTTCTCTTTCTTCTCAAAATCCGGTAGAAAGAATGGAATACCGGGTTAAGCTTCCCTCAGGAGAGGTTCGCTGGAATAATTGGAGTATCCGTGCATTTTTTGATGAAGAAAAGAATTTAATTGAATACCAGGGTGTAGGTAGAGACATTACCGAACGTAAAGAGTTGGAAAAAAATATGCGTAACCTGGTGGAAAATGCTCCAGACATGATTGTTCGATTCAATTCCAAGTTGCAACATATTTATTGTAATTGTGCCGTAGAAGAAATCTTTGGCATTCCCGGCGATTATCTTCTGGGCAAGACTTTTGAGGACATTGCAAATGAATTGGAAGATGAGAATTCACTCCCCCATTTGCGGAGGATGAATGAGGTTTTGGAAAAAAGCTTTCAAACCGGTGTAGAACAGGAGATAACCCAAGCTTTCCCCTTGCCTGACGGAGAAAAACACTTGTTCACCCGGGTGGTTCCTGAGAAGGATGAAGAAGGTAAAGTTGAATCTCTCCTGGCATTGTCCCGGGATATTAGCGATCTGGTAGCTGCCCAGGAAGAGCTCAATCAAAAGTCTGCGGAGTATGAAACTGTTTTTCACGGGACCCAGTCTGCCATGTTCCTGGTGAAAGTGGAAGATGATGGTGTTTTTCGTTATATAAGAAATAATGAAGCTCACCAGAAGGCTACGGGTATTTCCGAAGAAGAAATGAGAGGTAAAACTCCCCGTGAGTTGGTGGGTGATGAGATTGGATCGGAGATTGAACACAATTACTATTACTGTGTTAGAAATAGAGTCTCGTACTTTTATGAGGAGAGTTTATCTTTAACGGGAGGAGATCGGATTTGGCATACTACCTTAACTCCCGTAGTGAATGAAAATAACCGGGTAACCCATATTGTGGGATCTTCAATAGATATCACTGAACGCAAAAAAGCCGAACAAGAGCTGATCGAACATAAAAATCTGCTGGAAGGAATAATTGACGGAATCCCCGATGTGCTGGCAATACAAAATCCGGATCACAGCATTGAAATGTATAATCAAACTGGTTACGAAATGCTGGCAATGACCCCGGATGAGGTGAAAGGTAAAAAATGCTACGAGCTTTTAGGAAGGGAAGAAGAATGTGAAATTTGTGCCACCCGGAAAGCTCTGAAATCTAAGAAATTAGAACATGTGGAAAAATATGTTCCAGAGTGGAACGTTTATCTTGATTGTCGCAGTAACCCCATTCTCGACAAAGAAGGCAACATAATTTATGTGGTAGAGCATTTGCAGGATATCACTCAGCGCAAAAGGCACGAAGAACTATTAAGACAAAGTGAAGAAAAATTTAGGGCTTATACTGAAAAGGCCCCTCTTGCTATCTTTGTTGCCGATATAGAAGGCAATTATATTGAAGTTAATCCTGCTGCTTGTCAGCTGCTTGAATACGAAGAAAATGAGCTTCTTGATTTATCTATTCCGGATGTGCTGGACCCCGAACACAAAGAAAAAGGAATGAAAAACTTTGATCATCTCATTAAAGAAGGTTATACCAGTGATGAACTTTTATTGAGAAGTAAACTTGGCAATACTTTTTGGGTTAGCCTGGTGGGAACTACTATAGATGAAAACAGGCATATTGCATTCTGTGAGGATATTACCGAAAGAAAAGAAAAGGAGAGGCAAATTGCCCTTTATAATCTGGAATTAGAGGAGCTTTATTCTCAGCTTAATGCGGAAATAGATAAAACCCGTCGTATCCATGAACGCACCCTTCCTACATCCCTACCTCAGGTCAAAGGAGTTTCTTTTGCTGCTCATTACCAGCCGGCTGTCCAGGTAGGAGGCGACTTTTACAATGTGATCCATGCTGAAAATAAACTTATTCTTTTCCTCTCCGATGTTTCCGGTCATAGCCTGGAAGGTGCTTTGTTTAGCGCTTTTGTAAAAGAGGCAATTAGTAGTTACATCTCCATGGGCGGAGAATTAAAGCCGGCAAAAATTCTAGAGTACCTGGATGGGCAATATCGCCAGGAAAACTTTCCTGAAGATTATTTTATCTGTATTTATTTGGCTGTTCTGGATCTGGAAACCATGGAATTTACCTACACGGCAGCTGGCTTTCAAGATGCTCCGCTGTTGAGAACTGCGGAAGGTTCAATGTATTCCCTGGTAAATGAAGGATTGCCCATTTCTAACATACTAGCACCTAACCTGCTTAATTTTACAGAGAAGTCGCTGGTAATAAGACCGGGTGATACGGTTTTAATGAATACTGACGGCCTTACGGAGCAACTTATAGATGAAGAGCCTTATGGTTATAGGCTAAAAGACGTTTTTGACAATTTTGCACATCTCCCGCCAGAGGCAGTTGTTCACGGTATTAACCAGGATTTTCGCCGGTTTAACAACAACTCATTGCAGGGTGATGATGACATAACGTTACTGGTAATGCAGGTGGACTCACCACATAAAACCATATATAAACTTGAGCTAGAAAGCAAGCTGGAGGAGTTAGAACGTTTGCAGCAAGA
>PWGT01000201.1 GCA_003554535.1 Syntrophomonadaceae bacterium
CCGAACGTAACGAAAATATCCCTGGATGAAGGGGGGCTGGAAGCAGAAAAGATTGAAAGAAGCATGGTCATTGAAGGCAATGATGAGGAAATAGACGGAGACGTTGTTCTCCGTGGAGATAACATTGATGTGGAGCTTCGCAACATGGATATAAACGGTGACCTTTATATAGATGTGGGCGTAGAGGGAAGCGCAGTTTTAAACAATATTGAGGCCGATAACACTTATACAATTAGCGGCAGCGATTACTCCACGGTATACCTGGTTGATTTTACTACCAGGAAGTTTGTAACCGAAAACCAGGAGCCGGTGCGTGTAAAGATGATAGCGGGCAACCATATTAATGAAGTGATAGTTGAAGGCCCGGGCGAGGTAATTCTGGATATTCGGGATGAAAATGTGGAACCGGGGGATGTGAGGATAATTGAGGCTGCCTCCCTGGGTTCAGTTGAGTTTAAATCGGTAGAAGTTACGGAAGTAGACAATGTGGGAGATGTAGACGATATTTCCGTAAGTTACGGTACCCACAGGAGGCATGCGGAATCCTACTTGGACTATAGAGTTGATATATTCGGGCCGGACGGGGAAGAAAGTTCTGCCAGACTGGACTGGGAAATTCAAGATTACGACAGGCATTCCCCCGGTACTTACACGGCAAAAGGAGAGCTCTCCTTTTCTGGAGAATGGGCGGGCGACAAGGAGGTAGAAGCTACGGTAACCGTAGAGGACCCGGACCCTGCGGAGCCGCGTTTGTCCGACCTGGATATAGGAGGACAGGATAACGATGCGGTGATCGAATCGGGAGAAGAAGTAGATGTGGAGGTAGTAGTGGAAAATACAGGACAACAGAGTGGGGATTTTAATGTGAGACTGGACATAGGGAATGGATTAGTAGATAAAGAAACCAGCACAGCAACGCTCGATGATGGAGAAACGGAGCTGGTAGTTTTTGAAGAAGTTACAGGAGAACTTGATCCAGGGAGCTACAAAATCGTAATAGAAGACGAAGATGGAATTTCAGAAGTGGTTGGTGACCTTACGGTCGGTAGCTCTGATAGTTCATGAATGTTAATAGCAATGGTTTTAATAATTACCGGTGCACTAAAATCAAATACACAACTAAAGCCTCTGTCATAAATAACAATAAAAGAAAGTTTGATTTTATGACAAAAAGATTATATAATTATTTATGAGGAGGCGACGCTATGTTAAATAATGAAATTATTGGGAAAAGGTTTAGTGAGATGCGTGAAAAATGTGGTTTTACGCAAAGCCAGGTTGCAAGATATTTGCAAGTAGATCAGAGCTACATTTCGAAGTGCGAGAAAAACGAACGAAAATTTAGTATCGATATACTGCAAAAAACAGCTAATCTTTTTGGTTGCCGTGTTGATGATTTCACAAACGAAGAGATCAATTATTCTCCTCTGCCTACCGCTTTACGTGCAGACAGTGTAGAAGTTGAAGATTTGGAGGCTATAGCGGCTGTAAATAAGATTGCATTAAATCTACGCTATATGGAAGCGCTGCTCAAGGGGGAATAAATGTGAAAGAAAAGATTGAAATAAATTCAGCGGCTATAAGTCTACGCAGAGAGTTTGGAATTGACATCTATTCCCCGCTAGATATTTTTTCCTTAACTAACAATAGTGATGACTTAACTATTGTTTTTTACCCTATGAGCGAAAGAGTAAGTGGGTTATGTATCAGGGATGAGAACAACAAAATCATTGCTGTAAATTCAAATACAACTTATGGCCGCCAAAGATATACAATAGCCCATGAGTTGTACCACCTATATTTTCATGAAAACTTTAAAAGCATTGTCTGCTCAAAAGATCTTGAAAAAGATAAAGACCCTTTGGAAAAAGAGGCTGATATGTTTGCCTCTTATTTTTTGGCTCCTTATGAGGCATTGAAAGAATATGTAAAAAACAAATTGAGAAAACAGAACAACCTGGAGATCGATGATGTTGTAAGAATCGAGCAGCATTTCGGTTTAAGCAGACAGGCAACCCTATGGAGATTAATTAACGAAGGCTATTTAACTTCTGAAAAGGCAGATACAATGAAGTCTGGAATTATTTCATCTGCTTTAAAACTAGGTTTTGATGACAAGTTATATTTGCCATCCCCGGAATACAAACAGTATGTTACACTCGGCAAATACATTAAGCTTGTAGAAGAGTTAAAAGAAAAAGAGATGATTTCAACAGGCAAGCATGAAGAACTCCTATTAAATGGTTTTAGAGGGGATATGGTTTATGGCCTAGAAGGAGCAGAGTATTATGACTAAACAGTTATTTTTTGATAATGACTGTGTTTCCTCTTTTCTTTGGGTTAACGAAGAGAACCTTTTATTAAAACTATATCCGGGAAGAATTGTATTGCCCCAAGAAGTGTTTGATGAGTTATCAAATCCAAGTATACCCCACATTAAAAGAAAAGTTACACAATTAATTACTAACGGGTATATTGCCACTCAAAGAATTTTTACAGAAACTGAAGAATTCTATTTATACTACCAGTTAGCAATAGCACCACCTAAAGGAGAAGTAACTACTCAGCCGCTAACTAAAACAGATCTTTGAAAATATTATAATGAGGCACTAAGAATCTGGAATAAAAGGTTTTCCTTTCATAGCATTTTTAAGTGCATCAATTACTGGAATAGAA
>PWGT01000021.1 GCA_003554535.1 Syntrophomonadaceae bacterium
AAACAGCAGCACATACTCAGGGTATGCGCAAGGTAGCAAAAAATATCGGAGAAAAAATTAATTTAACAGATACAGAATTAAGCAGGTTAGATATATCGATTACCATGCATGATATCGGAAAAATAAATATATCTGAAGAAATATTAACCAAAAAAGAACCTCTAACGGCTAAAGAGAATGGACGTTAATCAAGGAACACCCGGAAATAGGTTTTAGGATTGCCCGGGCAACGGAAGAATTTGCCCATGTGGCAGAGGATATTCTATCCCATCACGAACACTGGGATGGGTCTGGTTATCCCCAGGGATTAAAAGGGAAAAATATACCCCTGCTGGCCCGGATTGTGGCTATTGCTGATGCTTTTGTAGTAATGAGCTATGGCAGGCCTCATAAAAAAGCTTTAACACTTGAAGAAATAAAAACAGAGTTTAAAAGGTGCGCCGGCACACAGTTTGACCCGGAACTGGTTGAAGTTTTCTTGTCGATTTTAGAGACTAACGAAAATATCATATGACGTCATTATATAGAATAAAAGGTAGATATTAAAAACTTCAAAAATAACGACCTCATCAGCCGGAAAGATGTCCGTTACTATCAATTCCAAGTTTGGCCGGGCTTTGAAAAGTAGGATAATTAGGGGCCAGAGTTATAAGAGCTTTAGGCCTCTCCTATGCTCCACAGGTGATATATCGTTCCAATATAAAGCATCCGGATTAATGTTAAAAGGGGAGTGTAAATGTACAGTCCAAGGGCGATTCCAGTGGAAAATGCAAAATGTGTGCGATAAGCAAAGAAACAGGTATAAACTAAGAACGTAAGTAGGAGATGGGAGGTATAGAAATTCAGCAAATTATTAAACCTTTGGACGGAAAAGGAGTTATAACACTAATTCCTTCAAGCATAGGAAGATCATTAGTGGTAACAGCTGTGGTAACAGCTGTGGTAACAAAACATGACCTGGATATTTTATGTTTGCAGGGAATAATAACAGAAAAGTAGAATTTTTTCGAAAGAGTTATTTGTCTGAAATAAATTTTAAATTTCTGCCGACATGCTTTTTAATTATTCCCCAGTTATAGTTGAGTTTAAAGCAGAAGAATAAACACTGGAAGAGAAAAATTAGAGAATGATGTAAAGTATAACTACTTACCTGCCGATCCGCTTTTCAAGGTTTTATAGGGGGTGATACATCTTGAGTATCAAAAAGGGAAAAGACATTCCCAAAGACTTAAAGGACTTGTTTAAAAAGCTGGAAAAAATTAAGGAAATAGAAAAGGTGATTCCAGGGGAGATCAAGCAGAAAAGGGGCAATTCGCCTCCTACAATGAAAGTTGCCCAGGAGCTGGATGCAGGGCTTAAGGTTCTGATCAAAAAGGGTGGCTTGGTGCAGGAAGCTTTTGTGACCACTAAATCACCACGGGGAGTAGCGGACAAGATATCTAATATTTCCTGATTGCTTGAAGTGTTTAATTTTGAAGCAAAACCATCTTTTATACTTGGTGGCGGCCTTAATAGTTATTGGGGTGGCGGTTTCCCTGATCTATGGATGGGATTGGTTGGCAGCCGGGAAGTTTGCGTCGGGCCTAATCGCCGCGGGCGATTTTACTATAGGGGTTCTGTCGGCAGGAAATTTCGCCGTGGGTATTTTTGCAATAGGTATTTTTTCGGTAGGCATATTTTCTTTGGGGATATTTGCCTATGCGCTAAAAAAGAAAAGCCTTAAAGATTAGGATAAACAAAGGACTGAAAATTTTTTCAGGTGCCCCCTGCCCGATTATTACTGTCAACTATAAAGTGCAGGGTTCGTAGTAATCTGCAAGACCCTAGTTGATGAGCGCCCGGGCATGGGCGATAGCTTGGTGGTGGAAGTCCGCCAGGGGCTTGGCAGTGGGAACCATTAGATAAAGGCAAGGTTGTCCACCGTGGAATCTGAAGGAAGCTATCACGGAAGGGGGGAGGGAGTTTTTCTCTTTTACATTCATGTAATTAACCAGCAAGGGAAGTAGCATTTAAAGGAGGAACAAAAATAAATGTCGATATTAAAAGTCTCAGCAAAGTCTAATCCGAATTCTGTAGCAGGAGCGTTGGCGGGAGCTATAAGGGAAGAGGGGAAAGCTGAAATGCAGACTATTGGCGCAGGGGCCCTCAACCAAGCAATTAAAGCACTGGCTATTGCCAGAGGGTTTGTGGCTCCCAGCGGAATTGATCTGGTTTGTATTCCTGCCTTTGTTGATCTTCAAATTGAGGGGGAAGAAAGAACGGGGATAAAATTAATAATAGGGCCTCGTTAATAACTACTTTTCTTGCGACATCAATTTTTGGGAAAGAAAGCGCTATTTGGAGGTAAATAATGGATTTCAATTTTATCAATGTTGGTTTTGGCAGCTACGTGTCAGCTTCCAAAGTGGTGGCCATTGTCGATGCACATTCGGCTCCTGTCAAACGCCTTATCCAGAGCGCCTTTGAACAGCGAGTTGTTATCGATGCTACTTATGGACGAAAAAACAGATCTGTAATAGTAGCAGAGAGTGGGCATATTGTGCTTTCCTATCTCCAGCAGGAGACAATTTCTCGGCGTGCGGAGAAAAAGTGAAATTTTCTATTGCCCCCTATGGAAAAGCCAGAGTACAGTCGACAAGGTTACGGAATGGCCCTGGCAGCCAGCCTAAATG
>PWGT01000213.1 GCA_003554535.1 Syntrophomonadaceae bacterium
ACATGAGCTCATTTTTGGACGGATAATAATAAAAAAGAGTTCCTCGACTTATCTCGGCCTCCTGGGCTATGTTCTGTAAAGTAGTTTGGTGTATCCCTTTTGTTGAAAACAACCTAATGGCAGCATTGCGGATTTTTACCTTGTTTTCATTCAATATTTACCCTCCCTGAATTTCTTCTGCGATAATTTCCGTTATTTTTAGTAGCTTAATTATGTAATATTTCTGCAACATATGCAAGTTAGTGAAAAAAGGTTAAATCTGTTTTATGGCTTTTCCAAGCACATTAGATCTTTACCATATAAATTTGGGTTGCGAAAGTTGAGTTAATTATGAAAGATCCCTAATTTGACAAAAACCTCTTTATGTAATACACTGTAAGACAAATGGAGGTGATAGCTTATGTTGTCAGTACGGTTACCTGAAAAAATGGAACGCCAAATAGAAATATTGGCGGAGCGAATGCAAATTACCAAATCTGAGCTTGTTAAAGAAGTGCTATCAGAGTATATCAAAAATTTTAACTTTGATCCCTATGAAGCAGGAGCGGATCTGTTTGGAGCTGATGACAGCGATATTATGGATGGCTCTAAAAATTATAAAAAGAATGTTAGGAGACGAATTCATGAAAAGTATTCTGATTGATGCGGGTCCTATTATAGCGCTGTTTAGAAGAAAAGATTATTACCATGAGCATGCCATAGAGTTTATCAAAGGATTTGAAGGACGATTAATAACTACCTGGCCGGTAATTACAGAAGTAATGCATGAGTTGGCCATAGCCAATGTTCAGGAGAAATTCTTGCTGTGGGTGGAAAGAGGGGGGCTGGAAGTTGTTGATATGGGGCAAGAAGTTTTTTCCGATTTAATCAAGCTCATAAAAAAATATGCTGATGTTCCCATGGACTTAGCGGATGCTACATTAATGCTCTATGCTGAAAAAAAAGGGATAAGAGAAATAGCAACCATAGACTCTGATTTCCATGTGTATAGGACAGCAAAAAGAGACTATTTGAGAAATATTTTTTTCTGAATGAACCGGAAGACTTTCTTCATGATTTCTTCTCTACCTTCTTCCATAGCCTGTTTTTTTTTTTTGAAACATTTTTTTTGAAACTATTGACGAAAATTCATTTAATTTATAAAATAAAGGTAATTAAGTCGGTTGACTGACCGAATTTCATTTTCCTAAGGGGGCTAAAGTATGGACGATTCTGCATCTGTAATGCAGCAGGCGCAAGGGTTATTGGAGATTATGAGCAATATGTTTAACTCTGATCCTAACTTGCAGGAGGAATTAAAAAATGATTTTGGGTGGCACAATCTTACTGTGGGCTTAAAGACCGAGGATGAATC
Organism: Syntrophomonadaceae bacterium; assembly: GCA_003554535.1. The sequence continues at coordinate 1,355 of PWGT01000213.1, forward strand.
TTTGCAAAAGGCAATAGCATTTCACGAAGGAGAGGTTCAGATTTTAGATGTTATTCCCGAAGAGGTGGACTGTAACATAATATTTTATCGTCCGCAAAGTTTAATGGATTTCCTGAGTGCTACTCCAGAGGAAAGTTTTCAACTTATTATGCGGGGCAAGGTCCGCTTTGAAGGAAGCATGATGAGTTTGGGGTTGTGGGAATACCTGCTTAACTTGATCTCCAAAGATGATCACCAGGCTGCAGTAGAAAAACAGAAAGAAAAACTTCAAAAAGCCAGGCAAGAATTTGCCCCCCAAGAGCCTCCTCCGGAGCAGAATTTAAAATCAAGACGGCAAAATAGATTGCAAGCGGATAGCAGTGAAGACCCTGGTGTAAAGTATTTGCAGGAGCCATATTTGGCCAGGTATGCATTTGAAGACTTCCCCCGGCTGGAAAAAATCTATAATGAAAGGCTGCAGGCCAAGTGTGAATTTACCAGTGAATATGGAAAACTTATTACGGACTTTCATGTAGATAATGGCTACGAATATGACAGCGAAGGGAACCCCTGGAATCCTCACTTGCGCAAAGGTAGCAGCCTTAAATACTTGTTGGAAAATAGAAAGCCCTTGATTCGCCATGAAGACCTATTGGGAGGCACCTGGACGGAAAATTCCGTTTTGGGTGGAGTTGCCCGTCCTTTTGCGGAAGTTAGCTATATGTGGGGGGAATTAAATACTTGCTCCACCCGGGAATACTCCCCTTATCATATTACTTCCGAGAGCATCCGGCTCTTTCATAAATATATCTTTCCATACTGGCGGGAAAGGAGTCTGCACGAACTGTGGAAAAAAGAATTTGACAATGAAATAGGCCCCCGTATTCATGAGCAATTTATGGCCATTAGCTTCTGGGCTACTGTTTCCCAATCAGAAAATAATCCCGGGTTTGAAAAGGTACTTAAAATGGGAACCCGCGGATTGATTGATAAAATTGATGCTGAGCTGGCAAACGATTCTCAGGCAGATGAAGAAAAACAAAACACCCTGCGAGGCATGAGGTTTTGCCTGGAAGGGGTTAACAGCTATGCGAGCAACCTCTCGCAAAAAGCCGCAGAGCTGGCTAAAAACGAAGTAGACCCACAGCGCAAAAACGAGCTGGAGCGGATCTCCTATAACTTGAGCCGCGTCCCCGAGCATCCTGCTCAGAACCTGGAAGAAGCAGTGCAGTCCCTGGTTATCACTTTGGTGTGCCTGGGTTGGGAAACCATGGATGCTTCTATTTCCCTGGGACGCCTCGATCAGGTTTTACAGCCATTTTTTGAATCAGACAT
>PWGT01000086.1 GCA_003554535.1 Syntrophomonadaceae bacterium
AATATCAGTATAATAATTATACCAGCTATTCCAGGCCATCATGTGAGGAGCATCATCTCGATAGCGCTCCCAATGCCCAAAATACTCTTCAAATAGTTCTTGCTCCCTAGCCTGGCCTATGTAAATTTGTAAAAGCAAATAATCTTCCCCGGAGCACACTATTGCCCCCCGGCAATCGCGCCGGAGAATCATTTTTCCTTTTTTGAAATCATGCTCAAAAAGAGAATATCCATAGGACTCATCTAATGAACCAAGCAAAAAAAGTTGGCCGGGTATGGTGCGGAAATAAGTATAGGTCCACGAATGAAGCTTTCCCCGCCTCCCTGAATATTTATGGAAATCATAATCTCCGTAAGGGCCTGTGGCAAAACGGGAAAGGGAAAATACAGGCTCCAGCCTATCATTTTTCCCCATTTCCTGGCTAGAACTCCAGGACTGAAATCCATTTACCATCATCAAGCTGTCTTTATCCACTTCCGGGAAAGCTTCTAATTGAAAATCTACCAGCTCTATATTTTCATTGGCAGTTAGTTTTAGGCTCAAAATTTCCCCAAAAGCTGTTTTTCGCCTTTCTGGAATTACAGAACACTCAACCTCACTGCTGGTGAGATCCTGAAAAAGAATTTTCTTCTCCAGATTATGATAATACCTGTAAACCAGTTGAGCCTCTCCAAACATATCTTTCATCCTCATCGTCTACTTTCATAAAGTATTATTTTATTCCTCCCACTTTAATGAACGCTCAACAGCTTTTTTCCATCCCTGGTATTTGCTTTCTCTTTCTTCTTCACTCATCTGGGATTTAAAACAAGTATCTTCCTGCCACAATGAAGCTATTTCACTTTGGTTAGCCCAAACTCCTACAGCCAAACCTGCAAGATATGCTGCTCCCAGCGAAGTTGTTTCGGTATTCGCGGGACGGCGCACAGGCAAATTAATCATATCTGCCTGAAACTGGAGGAGAAAATCATCCCCCACCGCTCCTCCGTCCACTTTGAGCTCTTTCAAAGAAATGCCAGATTCACCTTTCATTAGTTCCAGCACATCCCGGCTTTGATAAGCCATGGATTCTACAGCTGCACGCGCCAGATGAGCCCGGTTAGTCCCCCTGGTAATTCCTATGAGCAAACCCCGGGCATAAGGATCCCAGTAGGGAGCTCCAAGTCCTACAAAAGCGGGTACCAGGTAAACTCCTGCCGTATCAGGAACCTGAGCACACAGCTCTCTCACCTGGGGCGCCTCTTCTATAATCCCCAGACCATCTCGCAGCCACTGGATTGCAGCCCCGGTGATAAAAATACTGCCCTCCAGAGCATATTCAACTCTATCATTGAATCCCCAGGCTATAGTAGTTAGCAAACCCGAGTCAGATAAAACTATCCTCTCTCCAGTGTTCATCAACAAAAAACTTCCAGTTCCATAAGTATTTTTAGCCATACCCGGCTCGAAACAAGCTTGTCCAAATAGGGCAGCCTGCTGATCACCTGCAATACCACTTATGGGCACCTCTATATCCAGAAAACTGGCAGGATCAGTATGCCCTACTACGGTGCTGCTAGGTTTTGGTTCCGGTAAAACATCTGATGGAATTTCCAAAATGTCCAAAAGTTCCTGATCCCACTTTAACTGATGAAGATTAAAAATAAGAGTGCGGGAAGCATTGGAATAATCAGTTACATGAACATTCCCACCAGTTAAGCGATATACCAACCAGCTGTCTATTGTCCCCCAGGCCAAGTTCCCTTTTTGGGCTGCTTCTTTCACTTCATTTACATTCTGTAAAGCCCAGGACAACTTGGTTCCTGCAAAATAAGGATCTAAAAGCAATCCAGTTTTTTGGCGAAATAATTCTTCATATCCCTTTTGCTTTAAATTATCGCACACGGAAGCAGTCCGCCTACACTGCCACACAATAGCATTTGAAAGTGGCTTTCCTGAAGACCTATCCCAGAACACAGAAGTTTCTCTCTGGTTGGTGATGCCAATGGCCGCTATCTGGTTTTTGGAAATACCTGCTTTATTAATAGCACTGGAAGCAGTTTGGCAAACGGCTTCCCAGATTTCTTCCGGATCATGCTCCACCCAACCCGGCTGAGGGAAATACTGCTTATGCTCCTGATTTACAGTAACTTGAGGCGTAGAATTTTCATCCCAGATCATAACCGTAGTTCCCGTCGTTCCCTGGTCAATGGTTAGCACGTACTTCATTTAGTTACCTCCTCCAGAATAATTCTCATGTCAATTGCAACCAACATACAATAATTATTTTAAGATTAATTCTCCTCAATGAACTAGTTATCCTGCATGAAATAAAATTTACCTTGCTTATGTAAGCAAGGTGCTAACAATCCAAATATCAATTTTTGGGGATAAAAAAATTTCAAATGATATAACTAAGAAAGATAATAAAATGAAACAAATAAACCGTATACAGAAAATCTTCCTGTTAAATGATTATATATTAAAATAAGGCGGTTCGTTTTGTTGTTGCCGCAGATTTTTTTGCTCAATAGCCAGATCAGCTAGCGTCACAGATTCTAGCTCTTCACATATTACCTCTTTTACTCTGGTCCAAATCTTGCGTACCACGCATAAGTCAATACGTCCACAAGTATCAGGGTTTTCCACACAAGAAACTGGAGCCAGTGAACCTTCTGTTGTCCTTAAAACTTCCAGCAAAGTTACCTCTTCCGGCGGCAACGACAAATAATATCCACCATGACTCCCTTTCTGGGTTAAAACATAACCATCAGTTCGCAAAAATGTCATTATCTGTTCCAGGTACTTTTCTGATATTTCCTGTCTTCGGGCAATCTCTTTTAATTGAAGAGGGCCCTGGGCATACTCGATAGCAAGCTCAACCATAGCTCGCAAAGCATAACGTCCCTTGGTAGACACACGCAAATTTATCCTCCTTTAACAAACATATAATATCGCTTACTCATAACAGCAAATTTATTTTGATTCACTGTCCAGGTTAAAGACCCTATTCTATGAAATAGTTATCAATCTCATATTATCAAGCAAAAAAGGATTACTCCCCTATTTCTCTTAAATCAAAAGGAGTTTCCTGGTATACATAGTAATTCAACCAGTTCATGAAAAGCAGATGAGCATGTCCCCGCCACTTAACCACCGGTTCTTGGTTTGGGTCATCGTCAGGGAAATAGTTACGGGGTATATTTATGTCCAAGCCTTTTTCCAAATCACGTTCGTATTCTTCTTTTAAAGTAAGAGAGTCGTATTCAGCATGACCAGTCACAAATATTTGCTTTCCATCCTTTCTGGAAACAACATAAACCCCTGCTTCATCTGATTCTGCCAATATCTCCAGATCATTCACTTTCTCAATATCCTCTCTTCTTACCTCAGTATATCGGGAATGAGGAACATAAAACAAATCATCAAACCCCCGCATCAACTGAGATTTTTTATTAACAACTCTATGGCTAAACACACCAAACAATTTTGAATCCAGGGAATATTTAGGAATGCCGCAATGGTGATAAAGGCCTGCCTGCGCTGCCCAACAAAGGTACATAGTTGAAAAAATATTTTTCTTAGCCCAATCCATTATCTCTTTAAGTTCATTCCAGTAATCTACTTCCCCAAACTCAAGGTGTTCAATAGGTGCCCCGGTAATAACCATTCCATCAAATTTTTGATCCTTAATATCGTCAAAAGTGCGGTAAAACTTTCGCAAGTGCTCCTGGGAGGTATTCTTGGAAATATGCTGGTTAGAATGGACCAGCACTATGTCCACCTGTAAAGGGGTGTTTCCCAGAAGCCGCAAAATCTGAGTTTCAGTTACAGTCTTTACGGGCATCAAGTTTAGTATTACTATCTGCAGAGGTCTTATATCCTGACGATAAGCCCTCTTTTCAAACATGACAAATATATTTTCGTCCATCAAGGTTTCGGCTGCTGGCAAGTTGTCTGGAATTTTAATAGGCATAAAACCTACTCCTTTTCCTAAAATTATTCTTATTTTACCTAAATCCAAAATAATGGGAAAACAATTCAAGCCTTAACCGACTTAAACTTAATCCCAATACTTATACTATAAACATTTTTCCTTTATCTTAAACTGCTTTGCGCAATGCCTGATCAAGGTCATTTATTAGATCATCAACATTTTCTATACCTATGGATAATCTAATCATTTCCGGAGTGGAGCCAGCTGCAATCTTATCCTTTTCAGAAAGCTGTGAATGTGTGGTACTCGCCGGATGAATTACCAGGGACTTGGCATCTGCCACATTAGCCAACAAAGAAAATAGCTCCAGGCTTTCAATAAATCTTTTGCCGTTTTCTTCTCCTCCTTCTATGCCAAAAGTAAATATAGACCCCGGCCCTTTAGGAAAATACTTTTGGGCCAACTCGTAATACTTATTTCCTTTTAACCCTGGATACTTAACCCATGCTACACAAGGATGATCATGCAAAAATTCCGCTATCTTTTGAGCGTTGGAAACATGCCTTTCTACTCGCAACGAAAGTGTTTCCAACCCCTGTAAAAAAAGAAATGCGTTAAAGGGACTTAAAGCCGCCCCAGTATCTCTTAATAGCTGAACCCGTATCTTCATTATATATGCAAGGGAGCCAAAATGCTCCACATATTTTAACCCATGATAACTGGGATCAGGCTCAGTTAATCCCGGAAATTTTCCGCTACTCTTCCAATCAAAATTACCGGAATCCACAATTATTCCACCAATGGAAGTACCGTGTCCTCCAATAAATTTAGTAGCTGAGTGTACTACTATGTCCGCTCCATGATCTATAGGCCTGATAAGATAAGGAGTACCAAAAGTATTATCAACGATAAGGGGCAAACCATTTTCATGGGCTATTTTAGCAACTTCCTCTATATCAATAATATTGGTTTCAGGATTCCCAATACTTTCAATAAATAACGCTTTGGTTTTGTCCGTGATAGCCTTGGCAAAATTTTCCGGAGCATCCGGATTTACAAAGCGAGTAGTAACTCCCATTTTCGGCAATGTAATAGCAAAAAGGTTATATGTGCCTCCGTAAAGAGTGCTCGCTGAAACTATTTCCTCACCTGCTTCCGCAATATTCAAAACAGCATATGTAATAGCCGCAGAGCCAGAAGCCACAGCAAGACCACCAGCGCCCCCCTCCAGGACTGCCATCCTTTCAGCCAGCACTTCGTTAGTCGGGTTCATCATACGCGTATAAATATTACCCGGCTTCTGAAGGGCAAATAATTCAGCAGCGTGTTCTGTATTTTCAAAGACATAAGAAGTAGTTTGGTAAATTGGAACCGCTCTTGAGCCAGTAGCCGGATCTGGCTCCTGCCCAGCATGAACTTGTAAAGTCTCAAAACCCGGTTTCTTTTCCTGCATAAAGATTCTCTCCTTTTATATTTTTAGATTTAACACCCTAAGTTATTATTCCTATTGCTTTGGTAGGGATTTAATATATAATTTTACTCATTGCCTGCTTACTTGTCAAGAAACTATCACCTAAAACTTCAATTTTATTAATATTATCTTTAAGAATTCTTTTGGCAGGATTCTACAAAAGCTTTAAAAATAATTTTGGATGATTGGTCTTCAAGAGTTTCCGGGTGCCATTGTACTCCCAAAAAAAAGTTTGAAGCAGAAGAAGGCAATTCAATGGCTTCAACTATTCCATCTGTACTCCAGGCTGAAACCTGGCACTCAGCCGGAACTTCTTTTACAGCTTGATGATGAAAGCTATTTACTTTAATCTTCCTTTCAGGGTAGACATCCGCAAGCAAATTATCAAGCAGAGTATTGGGGGCAATTTCCAGGTAATGAGATGTAAAATTCTCTGGAGCTTTTTGATAATGCTGAATGTTATCGTTTCTCTGGTAATGGATGTCTTGATAAAGGGTGCCACCCAGGGCAACATTAATTACCTGCATTCCTCTACAAATGCCTAACAAGGGGACTTTTTGCTCCATAGCTTTACGAGTAATGGAAATTTCCAGGTCGTCCCGGGGAGGGAACACTTCTCCCAGACCAGGCAGTGGCTCTTCCCCAAAAGCATGCGCACCTACATCCCCTCCTCCAGAGAGAAGGAATCCGTCAAAATTTGCTAGCAAGCTTCTTTCTTCTATTGCATCCATACAATAATGAGAAATCAATAAAGGCATTCCACCTGCTTCCTGAATCTTACGTAAATAAACTTCGCGCAAACTAACAAAATCTTTACTAGTTTCCCGATTACAGGTGATGCCAATAATGGGCCTGGTCAAAGTAGGTTTTCCTCCTCACCGGCATTTTAAAAGTTAATGAAATACCATTATTGGGGAAAGTATTATTTAAAACTCAAAATTCTACTAACCCCAGACTTATTTTTAAAGCTTCGCTTACATCTTCCATAAATTCACTATCCAATTCCGTTACCCACTGCTGCAAACGTTTTTTATCTATGGTGCGGATCTGTTCTAATAAAATAACCGAGTTTTTTTCCAGCCTGGATTTTTGAGCACTTATTTCCACGTGGGTCGGAAGTTTTGCTTTATCAATTTGAGAAGTAATTGCAGCCACAATAACCGTAGGACTATATTTATTGCCAATATCATTTTGGACTACTAAAACGGGGCGAATTCCTCCTTGCTCCGAACCAACAACCGGGCTGAGATCAGCATAAAAAATATGCCCTCGTTTTATCTCCATTTATTCACACTCACTTTCCACGTATCAAATCTTCCGTTATTTTAAAGGCTTCATTTTCCACAGGCACCGCTTCTTGTGAAAGAGACAAATTAATCCCTGCCATTTCCTGGTAACCTTTTTGCATTCTATCCCGGAGTCTCTCTTTATTCCGTTCCTGCAAATAAAGCTTCATAGCTTCCCGTATAAACTCACTTCTGCTTCTGTCTTCCATAGCCGCTACCCCATCTACCTCGCTAAGCAATTTCTGAGGCAAGCTAATCATTATTCTTTTGGTTTCAGCCAAAAGATACACCTCCTAATAAGCCTGTTTGGAAATAATACCCTAACATTACTTTTTACATTTTACTCCCTAATAATCCAAACTTCCCGATAATTCAAATCCATCCCTGGTTATGCAATTTTTACCCAAAAGGTTGCGGAAGGCCACTACTTTTCCTTCTTGCAAATAAAAACGGGAGACCCTTTTATCTACAGCACAAAGAAGTTCGTAAGAAATTGTGCCCAGAATATCCGCAACTTCATCAACAGATATTTCCTCGTTACCTTGTTTCCCATAAATCACCACTTCATCACCAACTTCTACTCCCTCTACATTAGTAACATCAATCATGCTATAATCCATACATACTCGCCCCACCACAGGAACTCGCTTACCTCGAACCAATACTTGCCCTTGATTGGAAAGCAATCGATTAAAACCATCTGCATAGCCCACCGGTATTGTAGCTATCAATGAAGTTCTTTGGGTTTGAAAAGTAACCCCGTAACTAATACAGGAACCGGGAGGAAGTTCTTTTAAGTAAACCACTTGTGTCTTGAAAGAAAAAGCAGGCTTTAAATGTATTCCAGTAGAATCGGCTTGTTTATTTTTAATGCTCTCGGAAGGATACTGCCCGTATAAGGATATTCCCAAACGTACCAGATTATAGCGCGACTCGGGAACATTCATGGTTCCGGCACTATTAGCCGCATGCACAATGGGGATCTCAATACCAGTTTCTTTGCATGCCTCTACTATCTTGTTAAAAGATTCCACCTGGCTGTAAGTATAAGAAAGATCTTCACCATCTGCAGAAGCAAAGTGGGTCATTATCCCTTCCAGCCTCAATCCAGGAAGTTGATATATCTCCTGTACAAAAGAAACAGCTTCCCAGGGCAATAATCCTACCCGCCCCATTCCTGTATCAACTTTAACGTGTACAGGAACTTCAACTTGTCTTTTTACAGCTTCTCGAGATAAAGCTTCCGCTGTTTCCCAGGAAAAAATGGTTTGGGTAAGGTCATATTCAAGCACTCTGGAAACCTGCTGCGGTGGAGTAGTTCCCATAAGCAAGATAGGCTTTTTGACTCCAGCCAGGCGCAACTCCACACCTTCCTCCCAGAATGCTACTGCGAAAAAGTCCACACCTCCTTTTTCTGCAGCACCTGCTACTTCAATAGCTCCATGACCATAAGCATCGGCTTTAACCACAGCCATGATGTTAACTTCCGGGGAAAGCTGCTTGCGAAATTCTTGGATATTATGATTTATGGCATCCAGGTCAATCTCCGCCCAAGTAGGGCGAAAAGATGACGGAGAAATTTCCAAAAAGGACCACCCGCCGATTCAATTTTTTCATTTATTCAATGATGGCGCTGAAGAATTACCTTAAAACAAAAGGATATATACTTTAAGTATATATCTCAATAATTACTTTATTATTATATTCCACGCTGGCAGGAATTATTCCTGCCTCCCAAACTTAGCAAATATTGCCAACAAACTTGCATTATGTTAAGCAGATTAATTACAAGAGTATAACTAAAGTTGTTCCTTTTCTTTGCCAACTACCCGAAACACCCCGTTAATCTGTCTTATATGAGGCATTTCCCTGATGGTAGACAGGGCCTTAAAGAAGTTAGATTCTCGCACATCATGGGTGACCAGGACAATCTCCGCTGTACCGCCTTCGCTGCGGTCCTGCAGAATCATATCCAGGCTGACCTCCTCGTTGCCAAAAGTGTTTGCCAAGGAAGCAAAAACTCCAGGTTTGTCTTCAGCTTGCAAGCGGAGATAAAAGCTGGAAGTCATCTCATCGCCAGGGATTACTGGAATATCTTTCAAACGAAGGTCAGCAAGCCCGTTAGTAATGCCATAGTTCAAACAACGCGAAGCATCTATCATATCTGAAACCACGGCACTGGCAGTAGGCATGGCCCCGGCCCCCTTGCCGTAAAACATTACCTCACCCACTGCATTACCCTCCACAAACAAAGCATTAAATTCGTTGTAGACAGAAGATAAAGGGTGCTTCAAAGGCAACAAAGCTGGGAAAACTCTCATAGAGAGGCGTTCATCGATCATCTCTCCTACGGCAAGCAATTTTATGGTGTAACCAAGGCTGCGAGCATGCTCCAGATCCTGGGCTGAAACATCATCTATGCCCTGCATATAAACATCATCCATACCGGCAGTACCACCAAAGGCAAGCCGAGACAGGATGACTAATTTGTAAGCAGCATCCCACCCTTCCAGGTCGCTGGAAGGATCTGCTTCCGCAAAACCCTTATCTTGAGCTTCTTGCAAAGCATCTGCAAATTCCATTCCTTCAAGGCTCATACGGGTAAGAATATAATTAGTGGTACCATTAATTATACCCATAAAGCGATGAATGCGATTAGCAGCCAAGCAATGCTGTAGAGGGCGAACCAGGGGGATGCCACCGCCGGCGCTGGCCTCATAGAATATGGCACTATTGTTTTCCCTGGCCAAAGAAAGGAGTTCCGTGCCATACTTTGCCATTACATCCTTGTTGGCTGTTACCACGTACTTGCCTTTTTGCAAAGCTTCTTTTATATAATCTCGGGCAGGCTCAATTCCTCCCAAAAGTTCTACCACCAATTCTATTTCCGGGTCTTGCAGTATCTCTTGTACATCTGAAGTAAAATGTGACGAGGGGAGTTCAGCTGTCCTGGTTTTAGCTGGATCGCGAACCAGAACTTTCTTAATGTTAAATAAAGATCCTGCTTTATCTCTGATAGAACCTTCGTTAACCTGTAACAGGGAAGCAACGCCCCCGCCAACTGTGCCCATACCAAGCAGCCCGATTCCTATTTCTTTTCCACTCATACTCATCCTTCTTCTCCTTCATTGGTAAGCATTATTTTTTCAAAGCTTAATTTCGCTCATTATACCATTATATTTACAAAATAAACAAGAGGGAATTGACCGAGAAAAAGGGAGCCGGCGCATATTCACCGACTCCCTCTGTCTGTATTTCTTTCTACCTGCCCTACGTCTTGGGTTGCGGAGCATAAGGCGGCCATAGATCTTCTATGGGAAGAGGTTCCGGACATACTTCAGGCTCTACTTCGTCGCATACGCGAGGAGGAGGACAAAATCCCCTGCTCCATACTTCCAGCTGTACTTGTGCAACCAGCTTAAAAACCATCAGCTTGTTTATGCAGCAGAGCACCTTCTGCTCATTAACTGGCACACAGCCAACCCTTTCATCACAGAAAAGAAACACTTCACACCGTAAAGCTATACGCGGGTCTTGAATCAAAAAGCGCTGCACCCCATCAGGATATTCCGCTTCAGTGAAAAAGGCTACCGTTTCAGTATGTGGTATAGGCCCACTGGTAAAACTATTATTCGGCCCCCTATCATCCTCGTAATAGAATTTGACCCTATAATAAAAAGACACTTCAGCACGGTTGCCTGGTAATTTATTACATTCAAATGGATAATCTTCATCAACAACCAGCTCAACCTTCTTGCAGGTTGCATCTTGTATTTCTCCTACTGCTTCCGCCGACAGATCAAATGTTTCATCATTCATTTCCACCCTCTGACAACTGTCGTAAACTTTATCAACCATAATGCATTCCCACATACCATGGGGAGGCCACCATTTAGCATCAGCTGTGTTTGCATCCAAATCCCCCTGAGTGGGAGGTTCATACTGGTGAGGCCCTATTAACGACTGACTAATTCCTGTACCGCCACTTTGGCCACATGACATTTTAACATCCCTCCTTTCTTTTATATTCATACTTTAATCCTGCCTAACTCAAAAGGACAGTTTAAAACATACCCCCTTTGCCTGCTTCCCCGGTATTGCTACCAGTTCTCTTATTCTTATCATATGTAAAAGGAAGTAAATTTGTCACTACTACAACAAAGCAACAATAAAATCTTCAAATTTAATAAGATTTTTATAATCACCAGCTTATTGCACTCATATAATAGAAACTAACTATATGTATATAATTAAAACTTAGAAGTTTAAGGGGAGAGAAAAATGGCAAAGCATTTTCCACAAAATGTTATGAACTCATGGAAGGCTGTACAAAATAGTCTTGAAGAGATAGTTTTATTTTACCTCGATGAAGAAGGGGGGCTATCACAGCGTATCTTAAGGCCTAATGAAGACTGGGAATCACGACAGTTAATATCAACCGGGATTTCCAATTTTGCAGCAACCTGTGGGCCTGATGGTTACTTTTACCTGGTAGATATAAGTAATACTGGACTTATTACTTGCAGGCAAAAAGTAAACAGTGAATACAACGAATACCGGGTCTTTCAAGCAGAGAGAGAAAAGTCTTTTAGCAATTTTCAATTGCAAGTTGACTCCCAGGGCAGAATCCATCTTGTTTACTTGATTGAGGATGTTGTCAGTAAACAATGGTGGTTTATGCATCATTATTTTGAGCAAGGAGAGTGGAGTGCTCCCATCGTAATTGACTTTGGAGGAAAAGGTGGCTCTAATTACGGATGCACTTTGCTAGACAGGCATAATAACTTGCACATAGTGTATCACTTGCGGGAAAAAAGCGGAATAGCTCTTTACCATCGTACATTTTCACCTCAAAAGAGTTTTGGCTGGTCCCGAGCCGATTTCATTACCAGAAACACTGATAACTCCTATCCTTTCATCATAGAAAGCTTGGACCAGTACTTGCACCTGGTATGGAATGCCTGTACCGAAACAGGTCATACTGTCAAACACAGTAAAAAAGCAATCATAGAAGAAAGAACAGGTTTTTTAACCAGAGCAAAATGGACCCAACCCCTCGATATATCTCCTCCTGCTTCGGAAGAACAGTTCCCATTTATTGAATTTAACAATGAACTTATAACCGTAAAGTGGAATTTAGGTGACTCGATTTACTGGCGTTCTGCCCCTCTTCGAGGCAGTTCCTGGTCGGAAATATACAGTTTTACCTATCAACAAGGGGTCAAACTTCTTCAACTCATAAAACCTGCAAGAAATGGTGGCACACCCTGCAAACACTGGATACCTATTACCGGAACTAATGAAATATCCATAGAAAAAGATTTTAAAAGCTTTGCAAACAATTTAGGAAATAATCCCTCTCATCTCTCTCAAGAAAACTCTCAGAGCAAACAACAGGAAGGCAGCAAGAAGCAAGATAAAAATACCCCCAAAAGTCAAAACCCTTCCTCTGAAAAAACTTCAAAAAGTTCTTCCTTACCTTCCAATCAGAGC
>PWGT01000215.1 GCA_003554535.1 Syntrophomonadaceae bacterium
GCTTGGGCATAAACTACATTTCCTTCCGGATCGGAGATAAATAAATCCTCGTATCCGTAAGATTCAATAACTTCGCTGGTGAGCTCATCCAGTAGTGCTTCCCTCTCTTGCCATTCGCTGGCATCGGTGTCCCAATCCTCTTCCTGTAAGATATTTAAACTTTCGTAAACATCACTGGTACTGCTCAGCACTGAAACATCGCCTTCTCTTTCTGCAAAATCTGCCTCAATATTTTCTTCTGCCAATTCAGCGTACATATTCATAGCTCCGTAGGCAGAATCCGACAACTCTTCCTCCGAACTGGTAAAAGCAAAGTAGCTGGAACCTAACAAAGGGATTAACCCTACAGCTAAGAACAGCAGCATCAGCTTCCAAACGAGGCTCATCTTTTTAAACAATTTTTCGTCCCCCTTCTAATGTTTTTTTAAGATAAATAAAAACAGGCTTCTGGAAGTAAATCTAAATCCTTGCAAAAATTTTTGAAATTTAAAAGATAAAAATTATCCCTCCTGTTCGCATCAATTGATAAATTAAGTTAGGTTGTTCTTGACGATAATACCAATAAATTGATGATAATTGGCTCTTTTTAGTAAGTTGTGAAGATTATAACATTTAAAAAGGGCAATTTTTATCCCAATATCACTAAAATTACATAAAAAAAACCCCTAATTTATACCTCCAAGAAATAGGGGTTTTTTTTATTATACTTACTTATGCTAATATGATTTTTTATAACAATTACTTTTTAGCACTTTAAATATTGAGCAAAAGGGTAGCCCGATTTCCTTTGTTGTTGTAAAATAGCTCACCAGACAACATTGAAATCAGAGAAATACCGCGGCCTCTTTCGGTAAGATCTTCTATCTCCAGCGGTCGTTCTATATTATTCCACCAGTCAAATCCTTCACCCTCATCTTCTACTTGAGCCAAAATATAATTCTCCTCAAGTATAATATTAATCCCTACTTTTTTGTCCGGATCAAATCCATTGCCGTGCTCCATGGCATTGCAAATTAGTTCATGCAAACAAGTAATAAAATTGTCCTTCTCGGGATGAGCCTTCAAAAAAGCAACAACTTCATCATAGAAGGGTTGCAGTTCTTCCAATTCAGTAGCTATCTCCCAGTGGAACTCCCCTCTTTCTTTTTCCCCCAGTTTTAAAACCAGAAAAGTTATATCATCATCGCCTACCAGAGAACGGTTGTTAAACAAGCAAAACTCCTTGTTTATCGCTTGGGATATAACTTCCGGGGGCAAGTGGCTATAGCGGTAAAATACCTCCTCATAATGCTCATAAAACCATGTTTCACCATTGCTCTGCTCTGTAAGGCCGTCAGTACTTATCAATATTGTAACTCCATCTTGGAGGTATATGCTTCTTTGTTGAAAGTCATAACTTTGCTCGGGTATAAATCTATTAATAAATAAGCCTGTACTTTTTAATTTATCCCACCTGCCATCCTCCCACTTTATAAGAGGATAATTCTGGAATCCTGCACTGGAATAATCCAGATTAAAGGTATTCAAATCTAATATTCCCATGAAAGCACAAATAATCTGTTCTTCGGAGTAATTTACGCTAGCAAAATGTCCTGCCAGATAAGTAAGGATTTTTGAAGGCAAGAGCTCCTCCCCGGTCAATTTTGTGTAATTGTCTATAGTCTCTTTAATAAATACGCTCACCAAAGCCCCTTCCAAACCATGGCCAGCTACATCTGACAAATAAAAAACCAGCTTATCCCCTACTTGAGTAACATTATAATAATCTCCTCCCAGATGTTCAGCAGGTTGAAAATGAGCGGCAATAGAAATGTTTTCGCTTTGAGGAATATGCGCGGGCAATACTCGTTCATGAAGCTTTGCAGCTTTATTAAGTTCCTCTTTGAGCTTGTTGTACGCCTCTTCCAACTGTTTTCGGCTTTCTTTTAGCTCTTCTTCCATTTTTTTGCGCTCGGAAATATCACGCATACTTGCCAGCGCTCCATTGTAATTTCCTTCTTCATCAAAAATAGGCGAAGTGGACAATTGAACAGTGACCCTATACCCTTCTTTATGATTAAAAACCCGTTCCTCATTTTCTGAAATCCCTTGAGTTCTTCTCATCAAGGCCAGCCTTGCTTTTTTAGCTTCTTCTTTATCCATAAATTCAAATATTTTTTTGCCATGTATCTCTTTGATAGTGTATCCTAACATATTAGAAAGTGCCTGATTAGTAAATGTAGTATATCCATCCTTATCAATTACCCAGATACCCTCCTGCAAGCTTTCCACCAGTTGTCGGTACTTCGCTTCACTTTTGCGAAGTTCGTTTTCCATTTCTTTAATTGGGGTTATCTCGGTATGAGTAATTAACACCTTGCGCGGAGCCTTTACTGCTTCCGCAAAAGGTGTTACGGCAGCTATAAACCACCTTTTTTTATCAGGAGCATCACAGGGATATTCAACTTCGTAGTAATCTTTTTTACCATTGATTACAGAACGGAGTTCAGAAGCGAATTTTAAAGCCTCTTTTCGTTCCTCATCACGGACTGACTCGCAAACTTCCAGGTAATTAACTCCTTCTTTAACTTTTTCCAATTCTCCTTCGTTAGTTTTTGCAAATTCCATCCAGGATTTATTTACAGTCATTATTGTGCCTTTTTCATCTAAAACACAGATATTAGAATTGGAAGAATTAATAATGGCCTGTGTAAAATGCTTTTCTTGCAAAGTTTTTTCTTTTTCAAAATCGCGGTGTTTTTGGAAAGTAATCTCTTCAAAAATGGTGACAAGATGATTTTCATCATCTTCTCGGTAAGCCACAATGTTAAAGTATTGCCCGGTGGCGGCAAAGAAACTTTCGAACTGGACAGATTGATTTCTGTTTTGGAGGACTTCATGATACAGAGAAGGCCAGTCAAAACTTTGAATGTGAAGATTGGACAAAACTTGATGTAAGCTTTTGCCAATTAACTCCTGCCTGGTTAAACCTGCTATATTTTCAAACCTGGAATTTGCTTCTACAAAAACAAATTCCACCAGATTCTTCTCCTTGTTAAAAATAACTTCGTGACATGCCACGGCCACAGGTAAATTATCAAGAAATTTGCGATTCCATAACTGCATGTTATCCATCAAATACTCTCCACCAGCAGGTCAATGCCATTATTTTACTTGGTAGCAAATTATTTCATCTATCAAACAACTTCCAATTTATAATAAATAAAGATTCTATTATTATGAGACTTTTCCTTTTAATTTTATTCTTTTTCCACAATGAAAAAGAAAGAATTAACAGTAAACAACTTTAACTTTATCTTCTTCTTTATTCAGGTAAATTTTAATATTACTGTAAGTAGAATCCAGGCGATGAAGGTGATCGCCCACCTTAACCCTGGCTCCCTCATAAACTTTACCCAGTTGAATGCTGTGATCTGCGGTTACTTCTACCAGTCCATAAGAATAAGTGCTACCGGGACTTCCCAATTCACCAATGGAAATATCTCCACCGGCTACAATCTGGCCGGCCCTAAAAACATTATTTACATGGACATTTCCCCCACATTGAAGGGTGGTATAATAAGCCCCGGGACCTGAAACATAAATATCACCGGTGCATTCAAGTTCACTGTTTTGCACATAATTGACGGCAATATTTGAGGTCTCTTCAGCCACAGAAAGCAGTTCTATAAGGGCTTCATCGGTCAAATTAAACATATTCCTCACCGGACGTTCACTATCTACCTCCATAACTCCTTTTACTTTAAAGAAATAGGTTAACTTCTCAATGTTTTCTAATGGTTTATCAGGAAGTGAAAATTCCTTTTTTTCTTCTATAATGTTGTTAATCTTGTCTATGAACTCAAATATTTCAGAAAATTTGGTTTGAAAGAGTTTATATACCATCAATGGATATTTTTCAGGAGAAAGGTCCCCCCTTGATTCTAATAGTTGAGTAAGTTGATCTATATTATTTAAAGCAGCTTCCAGAGATATCTTCAAGGACTTCAATATTTCAGCTATTTCTTGATAAAGGAGTTGGGCTCCACCTGCTTTTACGTTTGAATTTATACTGTTTCCATTAATATTAACTTCTCCGCCACCGATAATATAAGCACTGGCTACACTTCCGGAAATAATAATATCACCATTAGCAAAAACGGTCATTCCTTCTTCTACGGCGCCTTCTACCCTTAAATGGCCGTTAAAATGGAGATTGCCACTTTCCATATCAACATCTCCATTATGGACAAAAAATTTATCCACTCCTACTATGTCTGTCTGGCCTTTATTTACCACCGGTCGCCCGGTAATTGTTGCAATTACTTGGCTTTCATCTTCACTCATTTCAGCTCCCTCGTTACATGAAATAGATTTTTCATGCACGGGAGCAGGGGGAACTTCCTCCCCTGTAACCTTGCATCCGGGTATACCCTCTTCGGGAGGATAAATTATTCCGATAACCTCCCCTTCTTCCACCTGCGGTATGTAATATCTTTCTCGCAAATTAACCTTCATAGCTTCTTCATCGCTCTCCACCAATTCCATCTCCGTTCTTACCACATATTCAATATAACCATCTATTCCCTCCTGCACAGGCAAACCCTTGGCCACTACTTCTGATGTAGGCTCTTCACTCTGCGCAAGCTTGGCAATAGAACTTTCATCTAAGCCGTAAACTACAGAGTTTTCTTCAAGCACTTCTTTTATGTCTTCTTCTGTGGGCAAACGGTTAATCTCTTCTTCTTTTTCAGTGGCTATAGTTAGTAAGTTTGAAGATTTTTTATTAAGGAGGGTGTAATTAATTTTATACTCGGGAGCAACTTCTACTTCGGCCATCATATCATCTTTAAGCCTCTTTACTTCAATCTTCATTGGTCTTATATCTTCAATTACTTTTAATTCGACTTCATCTTCACCATAAATTGGATGTTTCTCTTCTATTTTTTCCCCATTAATCCATAGCTCTATACCTTCTGTAGGAACCACATATGCAGGTTCACCCTCCCCTTGGGGATTTTCAACTACTAACTTTCCTTCCTCTATCGCTGCAGTTCCATCTATGCTCTCTTCTACAATTTCTTCTTCCTCTTCTTCCTTCTCTTCTACTTCCTCTTCAATTTCCTCTTCTTGCTCATCCGCTTCCTGTTGTCCTTCATCTGCTTCTTCATCATCTTTTTTATCTTCTTCTGCACTATCCTGTTCTTCAGTTTTTGCTTCTACAGTTGAATCATTCCCTACAGGCAAACCTTCTTCTTTTCTCTTTTGTAATTCTTCCAATTCATCGAGTGAATATTCTTTTTTATTATCTTCTTCTTGTAATGAATTGTTATTTTTCAGTTTGTCTTGCTTACTTCCCATAAGAACCTCTCTTCGCGTAGGCCGCTGACAAATTTTGAGCAATTACTTATATATTTATAATATTACATATTGCAATTCCATTCAATAAACCACAAAAATTTATCAATGTTTTTAATCAGAGCAAATTAAAATAGTTTATTGCAAAAGTATACATAAATCTCCAAAATAATTTGCCTGGCGATTTTTTCAGCAAATACCACAGGCCACCTTTATTCTAACAAGAAAGGTGGCCTGTGAAATATAGTTTGCTAAAGGGAAACGTTAAGTGCTCCCCTTAAAACATTAATCTACTCATTTAAAAAAGAAAACCCTTTAGAGGGTCCCGTATCTGCAGAAGTTCCCGCAATACGGGATAAGTAAGCTGCTCCTAATTGTTCAATGTGGCCATGGATATTATCAAAATAATTATAATGCTCCTGCTCATGGTCAATAACTGTCTCAAATAACTTGGCTGTGGTACTGTCACCATTATCTAAACATACCTGCAAAAACTGGTTATAAGCATCCATTGCTTCCTCTTCTTGTTCGGCATTAAATGAAAAGATCTCTTTTACTTCTTGTCCCTTTTCTATCGGCCCGGCCAGTTCAGTTGTTGGATCTCCCCCCAATTCCTTAATACGTTCAGCAAAAGTTTCTGCATGCTTCATTTCATCTATTGCAATAAGCTTGAGGTTGGCTGCCAATTCTCCATAATCCATATCATCAAGTTGATAGTGCTGATACATATACTGGTGGATAGCTTGCAACTCCATTGATCTGGCTTTGTTCAACACCCCAATAACATTTTTCTTTTTTTCTTCCCGTGATTTAGTCAATTTAAAATTCCTCCCTTCTGTATATTTCTCTAATTCAACCTGTATGGCATATTCTAATATATAAAACCTACATTAACAATCTATTTATTACCACCTGAATACCGCAGAAACTGGCTCCGAGTCGGGCAAATCTTCAGGGGGCAAAGCATAAACATTGCCATTATGGACATAAGTTTCAGTAGCTACCAGATCATACAGTTCTTCATTTTCAGGAAGAGATTCTTCTTGCCAGTTAATATCCTCCAAATCTTGATAATACCATCCCCATTGCTGAACCTTGGGATCAACAAAAAGATCATTAATTCTGCCCTGAAATGAAGATGGCAGAATCTCCCGCAGATTGTTAGAAGTCTTGCCTGTTCCCTTTAAATCTAGATATTTCTTTTTCACATCATCTAATTGTTTCTTAAAATAAGGCTCCATAATTTCCATAGCCTGACGATGTATTTCCTCTGCTTTCATGTTATCAGGGTTCCCTTTGATTTGCTGTTCCATTAACATGGGAGAATTGCTAGCATCCCGGTAAAGAGGTGCAAGCTCCTCTACACAAGCAAGTACCAAAGGAACATTTTTTTCATCCATTACCTGGCGTAATTCCTCATCGATAAACCTGAAATACTTGCGCAACTTCTCTCTTTGTATTTTATCCAGTTCAACCCCACCACCATAAAATATAGCCGGGCGCGTTCCTCCTATTTGCGGAGCGCGAGTATGAAACTGTAGAGATTGTTCGGGAAGTTCTCCTCCAAACTTTTCTTGAAACTTATCTATAATATCTCCCAAATCCATCTCTTCCACCATGCCACGGGTTCCTCTTAATAATCGGGCATTTTTCTGACTCAACGCAAGAACATAAAACTGCCTGTCAGCAGCTAACAAATAAAACAATGGCTTCAAGTAAAATGAATTTTTAACAATAGCTCTTTCTTCAAATTTTATAGGCAAACGATAGAGCCGGGAAAAACCCGGGGAAAGAAAATACGCCAACCCCTCACTCTGACTGCTCCAAAAGAAACTCTCATCAATCAAATTATAAGCGGGCTCAAGTATTTCTTGCCGCTGGGCGTATTTAAGGCCATTTGATTCCAGTTCACTATCCACTTTTTTGAGAAGATTTTTGAAGCGGATGGGATTTTCCCGGGACCCCTCTCTCCCTCGTAAAGTAGGCATATAAAGAGATACTTCCAGCCCTTTGCCTCTCAATTCTAGTAATTGACTTACTTCTTGTTGAGTTAATCTTTCCATTTTTACTGACTTTCCTCCTTGTTATATTAGTGCTTTTAAAGTTGGTGCATTACGGGGGCGAATGAGCCAACAAAGGCTGCCCATCCTACAATGATTAAAATATCTATTGCGATACCTATCCATCCAATAATAATCCCCGCTTTCGCAAGCCCTTCTCCTTCCACTGTGCCCTGGCTTTGTTCAATTTCCTTTTTAGCCTGGTACCCAAAGATGATACCCAAAATTTGACCTACAAACAAACAGATGAAAAAACCGACTATGGAACATACCAGGGAAGCTATAGCCATTCCGGAAGTTTTCTTGGGTGCAGAAGTGTAGGCTGGTGTTACTTCCTGGTTTGCAGGTGCAACATACTCATTACAGTGTTTGCACTTAACAGCTTCCTCCGCTATTTCCTCCGCACAAAAAGGGCATTTTCGCATTTGCAGCTCTCCAATCAAATTTATTTAACTTTTCCTAAAACTAAATTCCAAATTAAGTATAAAATAAAACTTCTGTTTTAATTTATATTTTTCCTTCAAAAAATAACTCTAAAATTATTAAATTGCCTCGAAATTTTGAATATAAATTTTGTATTTATTTAGGATAATTATATTTGGTGATAAATAATCACTCATTATTTTGTAAAAGTTTTGTAACCAGATCCAACGCCTCCTGGCGGTTTGATATTTTCCCTTCCAATTGAGCTTCCACGATAGCTTCCTTTAACTTTCCCACTTGTTCCCCCTGGGGAAGCGAAAATTCTCGCATTATATCCCGGCCATTCAAAAGTGGCTTTGCTTTTAGAACTGGTGAAACTTCTTCCGCCCAAACTTTTAGAAATTCTGGAGAATGCTGATAAATAAATTTTTGTAAATAATCGGCATTTATTCCTGCCGCAGCCTTAGATAATCTATCTGCACAGCCCAAAAGTAGTAATCCAATTGCATCCTCCCCATGAAGATGCCAAAATTTCAATTGATTCCTGCGCGCAGCTCTCGATACAATATCTTGAACTTGCAGATGCCTGGAGACCATAAAGCTTAGCAAATCTGCCTCCCTGCGGGATAAGCGTAAAGATTCGCTTATATTTTCCACCAATGTAAGGCCGGCTTTCTCATGATTGAAAAAACGTATTTTGCCATTTTCATCTTGCTCCTTGACCAAAGGTTTTCCAATATCGTGAAAAAGTGCTGCTAACTTTAATATCGCTAAATTCGTCCCCTCGTTCAGCCATTCTAACAAAATTTGTTGTTGTTTTTCACTTGGAAAGAATTCATCAAGCTCTGCTATAATATTTTCCAACTCAACAACTACCTGGAAGCTGTGTTCCCAGGCATCCTGAAAGTGATACCCCCCTTGCTCGCAATCTTTTAAGGAAGCCATTGCCGGGAACTGGCTTTCTACCAGACCTGTATTCCCTGCTTTTACCAGCCATTCTCCCGCCCCCGGCAAACTTAATAAAGCAACAAGCTCACTTCTAACTCTCTCACCTGGGAGCTCCTTACACAGGTGGCTATCCCTTATAATAATATTCAACAAGCTAGAAGCTATGGTAAAATCAAGTTCTGCAGCCTGGCGCCATACACGCCATAACCGCAAAGGATCCTTTATAATAATATTATTTGAAACCTCTCTCAACACCTTGTTATATAGATCCTTCTTCCCGTTAAAACAATCAACCAAGCTTCCCCTCAGTTGTTCCAGGGATAATTCGCCATCCAAATAAGAAATAAAAGTTTTTAGGGGCAAGGCCATGGAATTCACAGTAAAATCTCTCTTTTTTAGATCTTGTTTTATTCCTTCTGAATCTATTTCAGCAACATCCAGCCAAAAATGTTTATATATATTGGTTTTATTAAAACTTTTTTCACCTAATTGAAATCGTTCATAACCACCATCACTAAAAACAAACCTGTTATTAACCTTCCCTTTTGTTTCACCCATTGTAACCAGAGTGCCGGGCACTTCCTTGGCAATTTGTTCTGCAACCTTTCCCGCATCAGGAATAACTATATCCAGGTCATATATCCCCTTCCCCAATAGCAAATCCCTAACTCCGCCTCCCACCACATAAGCATTATTAGCATTTTCATTACAAGAGAGCTTATTAAGAACTAAAAGAGCAGTAGGGGGTAATATATTATTTCTTTTTTCAGGCATAAACATAAAATCCCTCCTGCCATATCAAACTAACAGCACATGAACCAAAAAGCCAAACCTAGGAATTTACTTCCAGATCATTTTACCTAAATCATCCTATTGAGTCTATAGTATTATTTTTTACTTATTTTTCCCTGTGACTTGATTTTTCCCCCGCTCCCTAATACTATAAGATATGGTAGAGTAGTAATGTAAACAAAATAATGGAGGGCTTGAAAATGGAGCAAATGCAAGTTTTAAAAGGTACCAGGGATTATTTACCTGCTGAACAGCAAATTCGTAACCACATAGAATCAGTTATTAAAGAAGTATTTGAATTATATGGATATCGCCCCCTGGAAACACCCATTCTTAATTCATATGAAGTTCTGGCTTCCAAGTATGCTGGAGGTCAAGAAATATTAAAAGAAATATACCGCCTCACTGATCAGGGGCAAAGAGATTTGGGATTGCGATATGATCTCACTGTTCCTTTTGCCCGTTTTATAGGCACAAATCCTCAAATGAGAATGCCTTTCAAACGTTATGAAATTGGCAAAGTTTTTCGCAATGGCCCGGTAAAATCAGGGCGTTTGCGGGAATTTGTACAATGCGATGCAGATATAGTTGGAGTAAAAAATATAATGGCAGAGGCCGAATTAATAAATATGGCTTACGATGCTTTTAAAAAACTAAACCTGGGAGTTACTATTGTTTACAATAATCGAAAGTTACTGGCAGGAATTTTGCAAGGAATTGGGATTCAAGAATCTCAAATGACACCGGTGATTCTGGCCCTGGACAAACTGGATAAAGTAGGCGTAGACGGAGTTAAAGAAGAGCTATCCAACCTGGGAATAGAAGAAGGCCACATAAATGAACTATTTGCCCTTTACGATAAAAACACCAGAAATCCAGAGATTCTTTACCAAAGCTACGAAAACGAACTTACCCGGGAGGGAACCCGAGAATTAACCGAATTACAACAGATGTTAAAAGAAGTTGTCCCCGAAGATACCTTTTATTTCAGCCCATTCCTGGCCCGGGGATTGGAAATTTATACCGGAACCGTATTTGAAGTTTTTCTGGCAGACAGTTCCATCACTTCCAGTATAGCCAGCGGTGGCAGATATGATCATATAATAGGAGGTTTCTTAGATACGGAGACCGAATACCCTGCTGTCGGCTTATCTTTTGGACTGGATGTTATATTTACTGCCCTGGAAAAGCAAGATAAAATAACACCTCAGCCTCCTGCAAGATTTTATGTAATACCCATGGAAACTAATAAAGAAGCCATGGGAGTGGCTAAAAGGCTTCGAGAAGAAGGTTGGAAAGTAGAAATGGACATATCCGGACGACGTTTAAAAAAATCGCTGGACTATGCCAACAAAGAAAGCTTTCCCTTTGTACTAATTCTGGGCCAAAATGAACTGGAAAACGGCATTATCAAATTACGGGATATGCAATCAGGCACAGAAAGTGATATAAAATTACAAGAATTGGAAACCCAACTAAAAAAGCACCTCGCTTCCCATGAAGTTAAATAGTCTAGAGCTAGCTTGTCAAAAATTTTACCAAGTTACTGTTTCTTAAATAATTCCTTGGCCCGGTCTCCCAAAACTCTTTCCGCTGTCGCTGTTTCATACTTCAGGCCTGCCTCAAGGGAAGTTTGCATGGCCATGTTCAAAGCCCTTTTGGAAGCCTGAACCGGCTCTGAGGGAAGTTCCGCTATTTCGCCAGCCAGTTCCTGCGCCTTTTCCATTAAAGAATCAGCTGGATATACATGGTTTATTAAGCCTATGCGCAGAGCCTCTTCTGCATCAATCTTGCGCCCGGTGAGTACTAGTTCTTTGGCCATGCCCGGTCCCACCAGACGAGGAAGCCTTTGAGTTCCTCCACCATCAGGAACAAGGCCAATAGTTACCTCAGGTATGGAAAATACCGTTTCTGAAGAAGCTATGCGGATATCACAAGCTAAAGCCAATTCCATCCCTGCTCCCAGGCAGGCTTTTTTTATTGCAGCAATTACAGGAACGGGAAGATTTTCATAAAGAGAATATATTTCGCTAATCCGCTGCAAAGTTTCTACTCCATCTCTCAAATTTAAATTAAGATTCATTCCACCTGGTGTAGAAGCTGCTTTTAGATCCAGCCCGGAACAAAAAACATCCTCTGCTCCGGATAGAATTACTACTTTTATTTCGGGAGTTAACTTCACTTCCTGTGCAGCATCCTCCAAACCTTTCCAGGTTTCACCATCCAAAGCATTCTTTCGTTCAGGCCGGTTAATGGTAATATAAGCATAACTATTTTCAACTTCCAACTTTACATTTTCCGTATTTGGCATCAATTAAACCTCCTTTAGCAGTTATCATGTTATACAATAAATTCTACATGCTGGAGGCAAGAACCTTTCTAACCTGACCACCAATGTATAAGTTATACTTATGACTAGATGGAATTATATTCCATGATACCAGCAAAAAAAGCAGCAGTTAAAACTGCTACTTTTTTCTGCATTGTTCAATTATTAAGTAATCACCAATCATATTTTAGAGGTACAACCATTAATAATCATATATCTACATTGTATACTGGCATTTTAAACTAAATTA
>PWGT01000015.1 GCA_003554535.1 Syntrophomonadaceae bacterium
CCGCTGAGCTGGCATCAGGTGAAAGCCATCGACGAATGGTATGTGAGAAACCAGAGACCCACGATTGATTGGACGGCCATTGAGTGCATCGGGATTGATGAGTTCAGCCTGAGGAAGAATCATGAGTACGCCACGAGGGTGATGGACCTGACGGATCCCGAGGACGTCCGCACGATCTGGGTGGGCCGACACCGAACGTCCAAGACGTTAGAGGCCTTTTATGAACAGATGGCCATTCAGGGGGGCCATCCGAACCAACTCGAGGCAGTGTGTCAGGATGATTGGGGACCATACAAGAAAGCGACGAAGCAGTATGCGCCCCAGGCGCAGATCGTTCAGGATCCGTTTCATCTGATCCGACGGATGAACACGGTGATGGGATCGGTTCGTAACCGGTTGAAGAACAACGGCGACGAACGGACCCGGGAGGCACTGAAAGGGACGAAACGACTGCTGGAAGCGGCCGTAGAAGACGTCAGTGACGAGGCGGAGGATCGCCTGGCGTCGTTATTTGACGAGGTCCCGGAGATGGGAACGGTTCATCAACTGAAAGAACAGTTTCGGCAGATATGGGATCAACCGAATCGACAGGCCGGTCGAGAGTGGTTTGAGGATTGGGTGCGCCAGGCAAACGAAAGTGGAATCCCTGAAATGAAGGAGTTTGTTCGGAAATTATCCCGAAAACAGGAGGAGATTGTGGCCGGCTGTGAGTATGATTTGAACACCAGTGTGGTGGAAGGCTTTAACAATCGGACCAAAACCCTGCAGAATGTGGCGTTTGGGTTTCGGGATCATCAGTACTATTTTCTGAAAATTATGGCAGTCGATTCAGGTGGGTCTCGTGGCGACCCACACTAAAACTAGAAGAACCTTTTTCTTTACCAGCTGAAGCAATCGGTGCTATACTTATAGAGGCCCGCCGGGGAGTGGTCCCGACGGGCGGCCCTTCCCCTTGAATCGCCTTACCCTCCGATTACGAGTCGGAGGGCCAGGAGAAGTAATGCTACTGTCAGGAGCAGTAGCGTTACTTCTTCCATCACGATCACCTCCCTTCCTCTTAGATTGCTTCGCTATCCGCAATCCTTGATTCCGGGAGGCCCACCCAAACAGGGAAGGGCGTTTCTATCTTATCAGCCTTCTGTATATCTCCCACGCCGAAGTAAGATACCCTCGTAACCCCACCTATACCCCGAACATCGGCTGTCTCAAGCGTCCGTTTTCACTGGTCTGCTCTCCCGTCACAGAAGTGCTTTAACAAGGGAAGGATCGGAACAATCACGTTGGATGCGGCTGATACAGGATCGCACTCAGTATTGTTTATAATCGTCATTGAGAGGGTCATAGGAAGGAAAAGAAATGGTAGGCGCGGGCGGTTTCGAACCGCCGACCTCTACCGTGTCAAGGTAGCGCTCTGCCCCTGAGCTACGCGCCTGGAACGACTTGCATTGGAACCAAATATTATAGGCATAATTTTCGTCGGTGACCACCCTGAATCCTAAAACCCATTTCCCCACGATCGGTCCGTCTTAAGCTTCCCGAGGACTGTCCGGACAGCTTCGGTTTAATCCTCCACCGGATCGTTGATCCCGTCCGGCTTGCGATCGGAGCTTTTCACGCCAGCCGTGAGGGCAAACCGCAGTCCTTCCTCCAGGGTTAAATCAAGGTCCTCGACCCGATCTTCGGAAACAATCAGGGTATAACCTCCGAATTGATAACTGAGTGGGGTATAAACGGCAAGGGCATTGTCCGTGTTCGGTCCCCGACTCCAATCGGAAAAATCACTCCGAGTGACCAATCCCACCAGCCGGGGGCCGTCATCACCACCCGGTTTCACCAGAACCACACGTTGGAAATCCCTGGAACCGGTTCCGGTGACGAACCGTAAGATGTCTCGAAATGATCCGTAGACACTTTTTACCAGGGGAATCATCCCAAGAACGCCCTCAAACCGCTCGAACAATACCCGCACGAACCATAGGTGGACCAGGGCCCCAACAATAAAAACAAACATCAACGAAAGCAAAATTCCGAGGCCGGGGATGTCGACGGCCGGGGGATACACCGTTTCAAACACCGGATCCATGAGCCCCTCAAGAATGCGTCCCAGCCACCGCAGAATGACAAAGGTCAACACCAACGGCAGGGTAATCACGAGTCCCTGCATAAAGACTTTACCCACGTATTTCATAGCGGTCCTCCCGTATAGACAAGGAATAACCGATTTTTCGGCACGCTTTTAATGTCCTTCCGCCAGGCGATTGGCAAGGTACGTGGAGTAACCCGCCTGGAGAATTTTTTCCTGCACCACGTCGATGTCATACGAGACCCGATGAAATTCAAGGGCCTCCTGTTCCGGCCGGAAAAGCGCGTAACTTGCCCGCGGATCCTCGTCGCGAGGTTGACCGACCGATCCCGGATTGACCAGGACGTTCTGGTTCCGAAACATGTATCGATCCGACGGAAGGTCCTCGCCCAGCAGGATCTCGGAATCACGATCCGATCCATCAACCAGAAGGGGCGTGTGAGTATGTCCTAACCCTACCAAATTCAACCCTTCAAGATTAGCCCGTTAATCAGTCCGAGGTCGGATTATCTTCTATTTACCCACTCCGTCACTCTACAGACCCGGAGTCTATGTTAATAAATGGATGGCG
>PWGT01000188.1 GCA_003554535.1 Syntrophomonadaceae bacterium
ACAGAATGCCATCGACGAACTTATGTACACGACGATGTGGCAGTTCGGCAGAAGAGACGATAGAGCTGAACTGCGGGTTTTAGAATATGATATTGAACTCGCTGATGAGTATCCGCAGACTGGTAGATCTTACGAGATAATGGTCGAGATCCAGAACATCGGTTACCGGGGGGCATCAGCTTTGGTCAGAGTTAAAGAAGGAGAAGATTACATCGGTTCTGAGAGCATCCATATCGAAGGTTCGGAAAGAAGATCTGATCCAGGAAGTACTTATTTCGAAGTCGAGCCCGGGACAACTACTATGGAGGTCACATGGAGACCTTCGTATGCTGGAAATAGAGATATCAGGGTGATGGTTGATCCTTTACGTCGGACTCGTGAGATCGGTCATGATGGTGAGGAGAGTGAAGAGAACAAGCTCATGGAATTCCACAATCTGGCAAATATCGTACAGCCGGTTTATTATTTCCATGATGACATGGAAGACGGTGATGGAAACTGGAGATACGATTCTACTCTGATGAACATAGATGGTACCGGACCCTTAGATTTCATCGATAAAAGAGATATTGACCCACATGTCGAAGGAGATTGGGACTGGGATCTCAGCGGTTCTACAACGGTAGGTCATGAATTGTCACTGGGCGAAGGAGAAGGTATTTTCGCATCGGACGATCCTGCTATAAAAGGGGCTACAGGTGGTGATCATTATTCCTCTCCAAGGTCGTATTGGCTGCCGGAAGGACAAGGCGATCCGGAACTGAGGGATAGGAATCCGCTGGATCTTGTGTTGGTGTTTGATCAAGGGGGTACCATGGCAGATGCTTACGAAGATGCTGTTGCTGCAGCTAACGCTTCAATTCATTTTTTATCTCCTGGTGATCGAGTAGCAATATATTCAAGTACAGGAGCAGAAATTCATGAACATTTATTTTTAGGTCAACGCCCTGATGGTGAAGATGGGCCACAGATTAGAGAAAGTTATGAGGAAGAAGATAAAGAAGCATTGGTAGACCAAATTCCTTTGGGAAATGGTGGTCCACGACAGAAGGGACTTATTTCATCTGCCTCAGCTGCAATAGAGGAGCTTGACGCTAGGGGCAGAGAAGATGCAGTTAAGGGTATCATTACATTTACAGATGGACTCAGTAACCAAGATGCAGATCAACGTACATATGCTCCTGGAGGCGGTCCAGGGGATGAATTAGATGAAATTGGCGCAGTCCAATGGTATGATTATGAAGGGGAACAAGAAGATGGGAAAGGAGTTTTAGGAATACCATATAACATAATGACGATAACTATCAGTGATTTAATTGAACCAAGGCATCATTGGATTTCAGCTACATCTACTGCTGATGTTTCTTATGGTATATTAGAAAGAGAAACTGAAAAGTTAGAATCACTTTATAAAATGTTTATACTAGACCTGATAGAAACCGAAAAAGGAGATTTACGATCTATACCTGAAGATAAATTAAATTCTAATTTTAATGAAAATGGAATTCAAAGTTATTCTCCTTTGAATAATGCAGGAACTGTCGAAAAGACTCAATTCTTCGTTTATTCTGATGCATTTACTACTGGTTTCTTAAATGAAGATTCCTCTTATGATTGGGAAAACCCTGAATATCCTGGTTATGGTATTCCTGGTTATGGGAATTATGATATATTCGAAGAATTTGAATATACAGATGATAGATTTAGTAAGGATGCTACACCTGATAATTGGGCAGTAATTCAATCAGATGATCCTGATGCTAGAATTGGAAACACTGTCTATCCTAGAGAAACTCTTGATGAGCTAGAAGGGGAGTACTATGTCAATGGAGCATATGCTAATATGTATTTAGAAACAGACGGAGGAAGCCTTGAATTGACCATAAACCAAGATGGAGACGAACTGGTCGTACCCGGAATCACGGAAGATTATGGTGATGGAGATAGTAATTATATCAACATACCTCTTCACGATATCATTTCGGATCCTGAACCTTTCGATTTCGTGTTGGAGCATGAAGGAGGAGGCAATGTTATAATAGATGACCTTTCATTCACATACGAGATCGATTACACTCCAGAGGATGAACATGATCAACAGATAGGTACGAACAATAAATATAGATTCTTTACAACCCCATCGGTGGATATGGGAGAGGAAGATGATTTCATAGATGCAACTTTGGAATTCCGACATAAATATAGGATGACAGACGGTACCACAGGTGGATTCATCTATCTCTGGGGAAGGAATGAAACAGACGATGATTGGGTATGGCAGAGAGATGATAGACTCTACGTAGAGCCAAGAGGGTCTTATACTGGGAACCTCCACTTCGATAGATTGATAGAGGAGATCGAAAATGGTGGTTTGAACCTGCCTTCAGGTGAGGATAGTGAAGGCATAGAAGACGGTTTGATAGATACCCAGGGAAATGTTCCTCAATGGGTTTTCAACGGTAAAAGTGCCGATGGAACCTTCGATTGGACGCATAATGTTGTTGAGTTGGGTAAACATGAAGATTTCTTGAACAGACATGATGAGGTCCGTGCAGTCTTCGTGGCAGCACAGTTCGGTGGTGTGACCAAGGAACACGGTTGGGAACCAGAGATGGGTTGGTATCTCGATAATGTAAGGTTCAAAGTCTC
>PWGT01000165.1 GCA_003554535.1 Syntrophomonadaceae bacterium
AAAATTTAAGATTGATGATTCTTCTGTAATTGTTCCACTATCAGATAAAGTCACAAACGATTCTTTTTCAAGCTTAACATAATCCAAAAAACCTAAGGGCTTTAACAAAGTAACCAGAGGATGCAGCTTAACTTTCTTTTCATCAATTTTTTTCCTTGTTCTCGGGTGTGTTGATACAATTATTTTTTTATTATACTTATTTGCTAATTCATTAAGCAGGAATATAAGCTTATCAAAATTAACCTCGCAGTCAATATTTTCCTCCCTATGGGCACTCACTACAAAGTAGTCATAAGCGCTAAGTTTGTATTTTTCCAGCACGCTGGAACTATCAATTTTTGAAGCATAATAGTGCAAAACTTCATAGAGTGGACTTCCGGTCTTGATGATGCGATCGGGTAAAATCCCTTCTCTTAATAAATACTCACGGGCAATATTACTGTAAGGAAGGTGGATATCACTAGTGTGATCTTCTATTTTTCTATTAATCTCTTCGGGGACCCTTTGGTCAAAACACCTATTGCCTGCTTCCATATGAAACACTGGAATCTTTCTCCGCTTCGCCGGAATAACGGAAAGACAGCTATTGGTGTCACCTAAGACCAAAAGAGCATCCGGGCTTTCTTGTGCAAATACTGGATCGATATTGCTTATAATATTCCCAATGGAATCTGCCACCGACGAACCTGCAGCATCTAAAAAGTAGTCCGGTTTTCTAAGTTCCAGATCATTAAAAAAAACTTCGTTTAATTCATAGTCATAATTCTGCCCGGTATGAACAATTACATGGTTAAAATACTCGTCCAATTTTACCATTACTCGAGCCAACCTGATAATTTCTGGACGCGTCCCTATAACAGTCATCACTTTAAGTTTTTTCACAGCGCTAAACCTCCAGGAAATTTGTATCTGGATTTTCAGGGTTAAAGGGTTCATTCGCCCACATGATAGTCACCAAATCTGTCTCGCCCAAGTTCTCAATATTATGGGTATACCCAGGCGGTATATCAATAACTTCCAGATTATCGCCACTAACATGATATTCAATTACTTCTCTTTCATCTACTTTTCGAAAGCGAATCACACCTGTTCCATATACTACCAGGAATTTCTCATTTTTAGTATGGTGCCAGTGGTTCCCCTTGGTAATTCCCGGTTTAGATACATTTACAGATACCTGCCCTCTATCCGGTGTTTTAGTGAACTCTGTAAAAGAACCCCTGGAATCGACCTTCATTTCCAATGGATAACTAAATTGATCTGAGGGGAGGTAGCTTAAATAGGTGCTATATAGTTTTTTGGTAAAAGCATTCGACATATCGGGAATTGAACGCTCTTCCCGGCTTTTAGAAAAAGAATAAAGCAAGTCGGCGAGTTCACCAAGGGTTATATTATGGAAAATTGAAACTTCACAAAAATCACCAACGGAATTTTCATTACCGTGCAGGGCATTGAGCAATTCTTGAATTACATCATCTATATACACCAAGTTGAGCACAGCATTTGGATCATTGACTGTAATCTGCAATCCCCGAGCAATATTATAACAGAATGTAGCCACCACGCTGTTGTAATTGGGCCTACACCATTTTCCAAATACATTTGGAAAGCGGTATACTAGGACCTTGGCACCCGTTTCCCTGCTGTATGAAAAGAACAAATCTTCAGCAGCTTTTTTACTTTGACCGTAGGGGTTGTCCCTTTCAGCCTGGATTGATGAAGCAAACATCACGGGGCAAGGATTCTCATAATTCTTTAGCATTTCTAGAAGCTTTTCCGTAAAACCGAAATTGCCTTCCATAAACTCAGCCTCATCTTGAGGTCGATTTATCCCTGCCAGGTGAAATACAACTTCTGCCTGCCGGCAGTACTCCTCCAGCACGAAAAATTCTGTTTCTCTGGAGCAAAGCAGCAATTCCTCATAACCTTGATTTTTTAACTCAGCCACCAAGTTTTTACCAATAAAACCGTTAGCCCCGGTAACCAGTATCTTCATTGTTTTTGTTTAACCCAGCCTTTCAATTCATTTTGTACATAATCAAGGGTGAGAAGTTTTTCTTTTACTTGCTCTACGTTTAATCTTTTCGTGTTATGTGAATTGTATTCCTCCTCTAAAGCAAGTCTCTGATCGCCTTCTACAAAGTACTTATCATAATTTAAATCACGTTTGTCTGCCGGCACTCTATAAAAATCACCCAAATCCTGAGCAACTACAAACTCTTCTTTGGTCAGCAAGGTTTCACACATCTTTTCCCCGTGGCGAGGGCCTATAATCTTAACTTCACTCTCAGCATTAAATAGTTCCTTGATGGCCTGAGCTAAATCACCGATGGTGGAAGCTGGCGCTTTTTGCACAATGATATCACCTGCTTCTGCATATTTGAAGGCATAGATGACTAATTCTACAGCACTTTCCAAACTCATCAAGAATCTGGTCATATTTGGTTCAGTAATTGTTAAGGGTTGCTCTTTTTTTACCTGCTCTATAAAAAAGGGTATGACAGAACCCCGGGAAGCCATAACGTTACCGTAACGTGTGCCGCATATTAGTGTTTCATCTGGATCAACGGTTTTTGACTTGGCCACAAAAACTTTCTCCATCATGGCTTTGGAAATACCCATGGCATTGATGGGGTAAGCAGCTT
>PWGT01000210.1 GCA_003554535.1 Syntrophomonadaceae bacterium
ATAAGCTATAAAGAACTTAAACCTTGGAGTCTACTCGGCGCTGGCATTTTCGGTATTGGATGGGGAATTTCCGGAGCCTGCCCGGGAACTGTTCTTGCTCAACTCGGAGAAGGCAAAATTTGGGGGTTTTTTACCTTTTTGGGTATGATAGTGGGCACCTATATTTACGCCCTTTTAAAGGAAAAGCGTGAAGATATTTAAAAAAATAGCAACTAATAGCTTAAAGTGAAAATTTTAGCTATAATTCATTACAGGAAACCAATTGAGTTTTTCTTAAAAGCATTTATCAGATATAATTGTGAAATTCCCAATAGGAGCATCTCATTTTGGTGTTTATAAACGTAAAAACTTTAGGAGTTGCATATTGTGTCTTTTTAGGATTATTAGGCTTAATTATCTTTGAAAAATAAAGTTTTTAGGTTTTTGTCTTAGTAAAATTGGTTTGAATTTGAAGGAGGCGTTGTGTTGTCAGAACGTTTCTACGACAGTGAGGAAGAAAAAAAGCAATTAGCAAAAGAACTCAAAATAAGCGAAGCCAGGTATGCCAGTTTAGTAGAGGACAGCCATGATTTAATTTGCAGGTGGTTACCGGATACTACTTTAACCTATGTTAATAAGTCGTATTGTAATTATTTTGGCCAAAAGAGTGAGGAGTTATTGGGAAAAAGTTGGGTTGATCTTTTACCGGAGGATAGTCAGGATGAAGTTCGAAGAATGGTTTCCTCACTTGTTTCAAAGCCTGAAAAAATAGACTATGAACACAAGTTATTGGGTGCGGATGGCAAAGAGAGATGGATGGCTTGGTGTATTAATCCTGTATATGATGAAAATGGGAAGTTAATAGAGTTTCATTCTTCAGGACGTGATATCTCCGAGCGCAAACGCTTCGAGCAAGAGTTGTCCCGGAGTGAAGAGCGTTTTCAAAAAATGTTGTCCCTGGTGCCCGATATGATCTCCCTACACGATCCCGACATGAACATTATTTACAGCAACTGGAACGGTTTTGGAGCCGTGCCCGAGGAAAAAAGGGTTTTTAACACCAAATGTTACCGGACTTACCGTGACCGTGACGACATATGTCCCGATTGTCATGCATTAACAGTTTTGCATACCAGGGAAACTTTACAGGAGGAAGTGGAATTGCCCGAAGGGAACTGGGTTGACCTGCGTGTCATACCCATCCTGGGGGAAGATGGCTCTGTTAAACTTTTCGTGGAGTGGGTCAAGGATATGACTGCACAAAAGCAAGCAGAACGCGACATCCAAAACCTGGTGGAAAATGCTCCGGATATGATTGTCCGATTTAATGCCAAGCTGGAAAACATCTACTGCAATGCAGCGGTGGAACAATATTTTGGGGTTCCGGAAGAATATTTACTGGGCAAAACTTTTGCTGATATAGCCAGGGATATGGGAGAACAGGCAGATGGCAACCTTAGAATCATGCACGACACCCTGAATCGGTGCCTGGAAACCAGGAAGGAACAGCAGGTGGAGCTTTGCTTCCGGCTGCAGGGAGAAGAAAAGTGGTTTTCAGCTCGGGTGGTGCCGGAATTTAGCAATGAGGGACATCTAGAATCACTTCTGGCGGTATCTCGAGATGTCACCGAGAGCAAGCAGATGGAACAGGAGTTACAAGAAAGCGAAGAGAAATTCAGGATGCTAGCAGAGTCATCACCGCTTGCTGTTATGATGTATCAGAACGATTACTGGGTTTATGCGAATCCAGCCGCGGAACAAATTACTGGATATTCAATTGATGAATTGTATAATATGCAATTTTGGGAGCTTAACCATCCTGACTATAAAGAATCGCTTAAAAGCATAGGTAAGAAGAGGCAGGAAGGCTTTGATGAAAAAACCGCTTATGAATTTAAGATTATTACCAAGCAGGGACATGAAAAGTGGCTTTTCCTTTCTGGTGCAACTGTAAACTATCAAGGTGCCCCGGCGGGAATGATTAATTGTATGGATATTACAGAGCAAAAGGTTATTGAAGAACAGCTGCGAGAGAGCGAAAAGAAATATAGGTTGATGTTTGAAAATTCTCCGTTGGGAATTCTGCATTTTGACCAAGAAGGTACTATTACTGCATGTAACGACAATTTTGTGGAGATCATAGGTTCTTCACAGGAAGCTCTAATTGGTTTAAACATGCTCAACTTACCGGATAAGAAAATTGTAGCTGCTGTGCGGCAAGCATTAAATGGGGAGAAGGGTTTTTACGAGGACTGGTATCATTCTGTTACTGCAAGTAAAGTAACAGCGGTGAAAGCATTTTTTGCCCCCTTTGTTACAGAAGGAGATTATATTACTGGTGGAGTTGGGATTGTGGAAGACATAACTGATCGCAAACAGGCTGAATCTGAGCTTCAACGAGCTTATGCTTTACTGGAAAGTGAAATAGAAAAAGCATCACATATTCACGATATGATCCTGCCGCAAAAGATACCTCAACCCCGGAACATATCAATTGCTGCCCATTTTAAACCGGCAGAGATAATGGGTGGAGATTTTTACAATGTTATTCAGCATGACAGCAAACTAATTTTTTATTTATCGGATGTATCGGGCCATGGAATGGATGGGGCTATGGTCAGTGTATTTATTAAAGAAGCGATAGATAGTTACATCGAACTAAAGCCGGAGAGTATTACACCTGGCCGGATAATTGAGCATATCAGCAAACAATACTACCGCGAAAATTATCCCGATGAGCAGTTGATTTGCATATTTGTGGGAGTTATTGATCTGGGTTCCATGGAATTAAAATATTCAAGCGTGGGCTTTCAAAACCACCCCCTTGTACATTGGGGATCTGGAGAAAAGGAAGAACTGGAAACTTCCGGATTGTTTATCAGTAACATGGTTCCTTACGAACTTTTAAACTTTGAAGAAACTTCTGTTTATTTGGATGAGGGTGCTACCATGATTTTTGCCACTGACGGCCTCTTCGAGCAGAAAAGCGGCGGTGAGTGGTTTCACCGGCACATAGAAGAAGTGTTTTATCGCTACAGCCATTTCCCTCCGGAAATAATTACCCAGGCCGTAAACAAAGAGTTTTGCCTTTTTAACAATCACTCCCTGGTGGGGGATGATGATATTACTTTTTTGGTCTTACAGGTGGGAAGTCAGCCTGAACAACAGAAGAAATACAGTTTTGAAATATCCAGCGATCTGGCCGAACTAAAGCCGCTTTATGAAAAAATCTCCGGTATTTTAAGTGAGTATGAGGAAAAAGAAAATTTCCTCACCTGTTTGCATGAACTGGTAGCCAATGCCATGGAGCATGGCAACCAATTAGATCCGGACAAAAAAGTTACCGTAAACTTGACCTTAGCCCCGCTATTTGTTGCTGCACAAGTAGCAGATGAAGGCGAAGGATTTAACTGGTGTGAAAAACTAAACAAACCTCTAAATATTGAAGATTTTTCGGAAAGAGGCCGCGGGATTCCCCTAACTAATTTGCTTGCCCGGAATATATTTTATAATCCTGCAGGTAATAGAGCTACACTGGTAATTGAGCAATAAGGCAAATCTCTATAATTTGTTTATAACTTTATGGGTAGCCTTAAAGTGCTTAGGACTTAATTATGTTATATCAGTAAATTTACAGGCGCAATTTGTGAAATAGTATTTTTATTAACGAAGAAGTTCTCCGGTTATTTCTAAAACACGACTTGAAATCACTTCTTCAGGGAATGAAATATGAAGGCTTCCTTATTTAATTTTAGTCACTAACTTGTAAACATTTACTGAAGCCCTTTTTTGCCTATTACACCAGTGCATTAATATTATTCAAAATAGATCTGATCGGTTATTAATAGCACTTC
Organism: Syntrophomonadaceae bacterium; assembly: GCA_003554535.1. The sequence goes on from PWGT01000210.1 coordinate 3,834, forward strand.
AAAGGGGATGCGATAACCGATCTCTTTTGCCGATTGCATGTTAATGGCAATATGAATATCAGAAGACATTTGTACCGGCATAACTGACGGGTCGGTGCCACTAATAACCTCAACAGCCATATCACCTGCTTGCAAACCAATCACATAATAGTCATACCCGGTTGCATACATAGCTCCCTGCATGGCAAATTCGGTAGAAGCGCCTACCACGGGTATGTTATCTCTTTCCATTATTTTAATCAATTTATCAAAAGCTGCTAATACCGTGTTATCAGTGGGAATCCAGATAACATCGACTTCGTTTACAAGCTTTTCAGCCATTGTTCCTACTTCTTCGGGATTTTCAGCACTTGCTTTTACAATATTAACCCCTAAGTCCTCAGCTATTTGCCGGGAAAGCTCTACCTGAATTACTGAATTAACTTCTGTATCATTATATACAACCCCGATATTTTCTACTTCAGGCACAACTTCCATTGTCATATCCAGTAATGCTTCTATTGGATTTAGATCACTAACTCCGGTAGCATTGGTATTGGGCTCTTCCCATGTTTCTATTAAACCTGCTTTTTGGGGCTCAGTTACTGCGGCAAATAAAACCGGAATCTCTTTTTGTTCAACAGCGGCTTGTGCAGAGGGGGTAGCAATAGCTACAATCAAATCGACGCTGTCTTCTACAAACTGTTCGATTGTTGCTTGACATCTATGGGGATTCCCTTGGGAATTGTAGTAGTCAATATTTATATGCAGGTCTTGCTTTAAACCTGCAGCTTCCAGAGCGTCAAGCATGCCTGAGTGGACCGCATCCAGGGCCGAATGCTCGGCAAACTGGAGTATGCCAATATGTAGTGGTTCTGCTTGTTCTGCAAAATCATCAATATGCAAGTTGGGGACTTCTTGTCTTGTGTTGATTTCCGGATTCTTCGTGTCGTTATTATTTTCATTTAGAGGAATTGTAGCATCGGGGGTAGCTTCATTTTGTACATTACAGCCATGAATTATTAAAATCAGGGCAAAGGCGCTAATCAATAAATAAAGCGGTTGCAGAATATGCCTTTTAGTTTTTGACATATTAAATAACTTTTTACCTTCACCCACTACATAAAGCCTCACTTCCTGTAGCCATATGTCAATGAATTAAACAAAGTGCCACAAATTAGATTATATAGCAAATATTTATGAGAATTTACTTTAGTTGTTTAAATAATAGCATTAATATTTAAGAAGGTAAATTTGTAATGAACTCTTTCCGTCAAGACTATTGGTTATCATCGACAAAATCACATATATTTTACTACTAACATATTAAATAATCAATTTTTTTGATGATGATGATACAACTCATCAAAGGGTATATCTGAAGTAAGTGAAATTCTTGGTAGGCTCTATGCCATCTTTTCTGGACATGGATTTCCTCCGTTAATTAAAGTACAAGTCCTTTGATGGACAATATATCATTAAAAATCAAGACAACCCTTTAACTATTTCTGATCATACCTACATAGAATTTTACCGCAGTTTCTATTTTATCTAAAGGAATACGTTCGTTGTTGCCGTGAATCATTTGTCTTTCTTCTGTTGTTAACTCCATGGCCGAAAAGCGGTATACGCAATCACTGATACGGGCATAGTGACGGGAGTCAGTGCAAGCAATCATTAAGTAAGGGGATACCAAGGCTTCTGGCCAAACCTGTTTTATCCCTTGCACCATTCTTTTCCAGGATTCATTGCCAGTAGTGGAGGAAGGTTGAACTTCTATGGTATCCACCGCTTCTACTTTTACTCGGTTATCGCCTATCTTCTGTTTAAGGCCACGAATTAAGGAATCTTTAGTTTGTCCTTCAATCATCCGCACGTCAGCTTCCACCTTTGCCACCGGTGGAAAAACATTTATTGCTTCACTTCCTTCCATTTTGGTAAAGGCCGTTGTGGTTCGCATAAGGGCATTAAATTCGCCTCCCAGCTTCCGGCTAGCCAGATTCAAAAGCGGAATAAAAATTTTCATGTTGGCAAATACCAGTTTTAAACCCAAGCCGGTATGGCGGCCCAAAGTATCAAACATTTCTTGGGCGGGCCTGGTCAGATGAAATTTGAAGGGTTTGTTTTCAATCTTACTTACAGCTTTGGCCAAAATGCCCACAGGAGAAACCGGCGGCGGGATAGAGCCGTGGCCGCCTTGGCTTTTTACCGATAACCTTATATGAACTTTACCTTTTTCGCCCGTTCCCACCAGCGCGCATTTTTCTTTTACCCCGGGGACTACTCCTTCAACCACAGCGCCTCCTTCATCAATTACCAGTGCCGGTTTGATACCTCTTCCTTCTAAGTGCTCTACTATGGCGGGGGTGCCGGTGCCATTAGTCTCTTCGTCACCGGCAAAGGAAAAAAAGATATCTTGTTCGGGAACGAAACCTTCAGAAATGAGCTTTTCCGCTGCTTCCATAATGCCACAGAGAGTGGCTTTGGTGTCTAAAGTTCCTCGCCCCCACAGGTGTCCTTCTTTAATAATTCCAGCAAAGGGCGGGTGCTCCCATTCTTCTTCTGCAGCGGGAACCACGTCGTAGTGGGACATTAATACGGTGGGGTTTTCTGATTTTTTACCCGGCCACCTATATAAAAGTCCTGTCCGGTCTATATGACTTAGCTCACAATTTTGATGCACTAGAGGATACCTTTCTTTTAAAAGTTCCTTGAAATTTGCGAACTCATTCTCATCTTCCAGACGGGTGTCGTTATAAGAAACCGTCCGGCACTGAATCATACGAGCAAGGCTCTCCACAGCCCGTTCCCGATCTATTTCTTCATTAAGAGGTGGAACTGTATCCTCCTCATAGGGATTAAAAAAAAGGGCCCGGACCAGTAAAAAAGCCACAAAGATAATTATTAATAGACCAACAAAAGGCAAAATATCCATAAAATTATTCCTCCATTTTTATTATATTCTAAACATGGCCTTTAAGATAAAGAATTCTAGAGGCCGAAATCGCCACTAATGCTCCCACCGGCACCAGTACACCTACCGCTTCGGTGAGTGAGGGGAAGGAGAGAAACAATATCAACATAAATATAAGGGGAGCCATGGCAACCTTCCAATTCTTGGAGATGAAAAGCACGGCCAAAGCTCCAAAAAGTGCCGGCAGAATATTGGCAAAAGCCGGCTCCAGGATCTCTGATTCCAAAATAGGGCGCAACCAGGATAATAAAACAATACCCATGATAATAATCAGGGTGGTCACCAGAGAAGAAACGGCAATAGCAATAGTGGATATAACTTCACTTTCTTCCGAACCTGCTTTGGTATCAGCTACTTCCATGGCATTTATGGCGCAAGGCACTTTAAGGTTGGTCAGATTCCCGGTTACAAAGGCCAGATAAGAGCCACCTGAGCCCAGCATGGGAGCAAAAGTAAAAACTTCAATGACTCCTACTGTCCAGAATATAGGTGCTACTCCCAGCAGTCCTGTAAGTACTGCTTGACCCTCAGGCCAGGCATCGTAATATATGCTGCTTACTGTAGGGAAAAGAAGCAGCATAATTATGGCGCAGCCACACCAGATTCTTCCCCACAGATGTACTTTTTCGTTATATTTTTCTCGTTCCACTTATAATACCTCCTAGCCCAACAGATTGGTTATGGGGATGGCCATGGCCATTGCCCCCAACATGCTAATAGGTAGGGCGTAATCTTCCATCCATTTGATTTTAAACACCTTAACAAAAATACCGCATACAATCATGAGCAAGGCAGATATTATCATAACAAATACCGGAATCCATCCCTCAATACCCTTAGTAATATCGGCAAAAATCATTCCCAAAAACGCCGAAATCATTCCCATGAAAATAGAGGTGGTAAAAATTTCTCCCCAACGTTTGTCTTTTTGTTGGATTTTTTGGATTCTCCCCTGGATGTTTTTCAAAAACAAGGTGCAAGCCAGTATTCCGGAAAGAATTCCTAAGGTCATAACCCAGGCAATGGCTGTGAATGCTGCGGGGTCAAAAATCCTTTGTGAAATAGGAATGCCCAGTGCTTGTGCTGTTGAAGTGGCTGCCGGTAGTTCGTAGGTTAAGGAGCCTACTACGCTCATACGGAGCCAGGGTAGGGGGAGGCCCAAAAAGTTAGATAAGGTTATTACACCCAGAATAATTGCTATGGCTGGGGCAACAGTAAAAGCCGTGCTGCTTTTAACTACCCTCATGAGAATATTTTTGTCAATTCCCAGTTCCCTTGCTCGAAGCCAGGCTTTTCGCAAGAAAAAAACAGATTGGCAAATAACAAAAAAAACCACAATTCCCGCCATTAAAAACAGAAAACTACTGTTGGGATCAAACGATTGCATTGCATCAACTCCTTCTTTTATCCCTGTTTTTATAGCAGTTTATAACCTCATAAAAGCTCAAATTATCCATAAAGGGATGGTTACCCTGCCGGTAAAGGCAATTTTGTAAAGTTCTGATAAATTTATTGTTGTTATTCTTCATATTAAAAAGTTAACGAACATTTGACGAATCATGGCTTACTATAAAGTAATCTTAAAGGAAAAGTATGGTAACATTATTGGTATATAGAAAAATAAGTGCCATTTAAAGTAAAAGTTTTTCCTTAAAACAATGGCGGTTTCTTCTGTCTCCTTTTTTGATGCATTAAAGCCCGGTGCTAATAGCCGGGCTTTTTCTCATTATGGGGACGGTTTGGAGTGCATTATGTGCATCAAAGTGACTGCATCATGCATTAAAGGAACGGTTTGATTCATTTCTTATGCTTGTCTGCTATTCTTTCTCTTAACTTTAAGGTTCTAAGCAGTTTTTCGCCGGCCTGTCCTGCTTCCTGCATTGCCTGTTCATTTTTTCTTACTTCTCCGGCGGCAAAAGCACCCATGGCTTTTACCGTGCTTACTATCCTGTATCCCAGGCACTCCAGTGTCAGCTCCATGGCATCGGCGGTATATCCCAGATCTTCTTCCCGTTGTTGTTCGCCAACAGCTAATACAACCGCATATTTACCGCCGGAGGCTTCGTTCACACTCATCCATACTGAACGGTTGCTTTTATCAAATGCAACAAAGCAGTAACATCTGTCCATAAAAGCCTTTACGTCTGATGAGACATTATAGAAGTAGGCGGGGGAACCCAAAATAACGGCGTCTGCTTCCAGGATACGGGGATATATTTTTTGCATATCATCATCAATAACACATCTGAGAGTTTCCCTGCAGCCTTCGCAACCATTACATCCTTTGATGTCATAATCGCCTAAAAATATGATTTCGGTCTCGGCATTTTCATTCCTGAAGGGCTTTAAAGCCTCCTGAACCAGGGCGGATGTATTGCCCTTTTTCCGCCTGCTTCCCACGATCCCTAAAATCTGCATAATCATTTCCCCCTGTATGTGTCTGTTTTCTCGTAAATGCGTGCTTTATTTCATTCATTATAACATACAGATACGGGTATCCCGGCATTACTTTCTCACACATCTTTTCTTATTACACGTTTTTTTTCTTAATTGTGTTAAGATTTTAACAGTTGGCAGGGAATATATAACTAGTAGTAGAAAATACGGAAAGAAAAATATTTTGGGCACAGTTGGTTCTCTTCTTGTTGCATTTATTCAGAACAATAGAACTTAATAAAATAGTGCATAAAAAGAAAGGAGTATAGCATGGAACCAGAAAAGAATGAGCATATGCAAATACTACTAGACAATATTGAAACTCAAATCTGGTATCTAAAAGACGAAAAGACTTACGGTATGGTGAACCAGGCCCATGCCGATTTTTTTGGTGTCCAAAAAGAAGAGCTGCAAAACAAAGACCTGTATGAATTGATGTCTACCAGAGAAGAGGCGGAAGAATGTATAGCGGGCAACCAAGAAGTATTCACAAAAAAACAAAAGGTGCACGGCGAAGAACTGGTTTTGAACGGCAAAGGAGAAGAAAGGCTTCTTTCCATTACCAAGACGCCAATGTTTGATGATAACAATAATGTTGAATACGTGGTTTGCTCGGCGGAAGATATCACCGGACGCAAAGAAACAGAAAGAAAGCTGAAATTATTATTAAACGAACATGAAACTGTTTTTCAGGGGGTACAGGACGCTATCTTTCTTGTGGAAGTTATAGACGATAATACTTTCAGGTTTATCCGAAACAATCAGGCTCATGCACAGGCAACAGGTCTTAGTTCTGAGATTATTAAAGGCAAAACACCCCAAGAGTTATTAGGTGAAAAACCAGGTGATAGTGTTGCTGTAAACTACAGACGTTGTGTAAGTGATGCTGCAACTATCTCTTATGAGGAAACATTGGATCTGCCTGGCGGGTTAAGGATATGGCACACAACCCTGAGCCCCGTTTTAGAACAAAATGAAGTAACCCACATAGTTGGGTCGAGTCGGGACATAACCGAGCGCAAACAGGCGGATGAAGAACTGCAAAAAAATGAAGAAAAGCTGCGTAGTATACTGGATAACATGACAGATGTCGTGTGGTCCATATCCTGGCCTGACTTTAACCCCCTTTACATCAGTCCTTCAGTGGAAAGGATATATGGAATATCTGAGCAGGAGTTTTATGATAATCCGACTATATTTAAAGAAATTACCCATCTAGACGATCAGCATCTCACGGAAAAGGCCATAGAACAGCTGCAAATAGAGGGCGAAGCTATACGGGAGTGCCGTGTAGTAAAACCTGACGGCAGCATAATCTGGATAAATGACAGATCGAAGCTAATTTTTGATGATAATCAACGACCAGTAAGGGTGGAGGGAGTGGCTCAGGATATCACCGAGCGCAAACGTTTTGAAGAAGAATTGTCCCGGAGTGAAGAGCGCTTTCAAAAAATGTTGTCCCTGATAACCGATATGATCTCCATCCACGATCCCGACATGAACATTATTTACAGCAACTGGAATGGTTTCGGAGCCGTGCCTGAGGAAAAAAAAGTTTTAAACACCAAGTGTTACAGGACTTACCGGGACCGTGACGACATATGTCCCGATTGTCATGCAATAACAGTTTTGCACACCAAAGAAGCTTTTCAGGAAGAAGTGAGGCTGCCCGAAGGGAACTGGGTTGACTTGCGTGTTATACCTATCCTGGGGGAAGATGGTTCTGTTGAACTTGTCGTGGAGTGGGTCAAGGATATTACTGCACAAAAGCAAGCAGAACACGACATCCAAAACCTGGTGGAAAATGCTCCGGATATGATTGTCCGATTTAATGCCAAGCTGGAAAACATCTACTGCAATGCAGCGGTGGAACAATATTTTGGGGTTCCTAAAGAATATTTACTGGGGAAAACATTTGAAGAATTGGCCCGGGAGGATCAGCAAGGGGTATTAACTCTGTTTAAAGCCCGCCAGATGGAGGAAGCCTTGGAACATGCCCTGATTTACGGCAGTGAACAAGAAGTGGAAATGAGTTTTGATTTTACTACAGAGAGCAAGCACTTTTGGACCCGAATTGCTCCGGAAAAAAACGAGGAAGGCACTGTGGAAACGTTGTTGGCGGTGAGCCGTGATGTCACCAGTCAAAAACAAACCGAGAACAAATTAAAAGAGAACCAGGAACTTTTCAACAAGGTATTAGAGGCCACTAATGATGGAATTTGGGATTGGAATGTGCTGACAGGAGAAGCCTACCTCAGCAATAATTATTATACTATGCTTGGTTACGCCCCGGGTGATTTTGAGCCTAACTTTGAAGACTGGCGCAGTTCACTTCACCCTGAGGACCGGGAAGGTGCGGAAAGGCAAATTGAAGAATGCTTTGCCGGAAAAGAGGATGGATATAACATAGAATTCAGAGCCAAAACCAAAGAAGGCGGATATAAATGGATACACAGCAGGGGCAAAATTGTAGAAACTGATGAAAACGGCAATCCTACCCGGGCAGTGGGCAGCCACATAGACATCAATGAGAAAAAGGAACAGGAAGAGATGGTACGCTCTATAATAAACGCGGCCCAAACCGTGGCCCTGATAGTTACCGATCTGAATTCAATAGTAAAAGAATTTAGCCCGGGCGCAGAAAGTATTTTGGGTCACAGCAGAGAGGAGATTTTAGGAACTCATGTGGGACCGTTCCATAGTTCTTTAGATGTGCAAAAATTCCCCGAGTATATTGAAAAGTTGAGGCGCAATCGAGAAGGGTTTACGATGGAAACCGAATTGGTTAGAAAGAGCGGGGAGTACTTTCCCGCTCGCTTCACCTTACAGCCACTTTTTGATAATGAAGGGAATCTGTCAG
>PWGT01000049.1 GCA_003554535.1 Syntrophomonadaceae bacterium
AGATAAACAGAGTTTCCAACGATTTATCAGAACGTATGTCTTAGCTTTTTATAAAATTGAAGTTTAATTTATAGAATGAATAATTTTATTGAAGGATACTATTAATTAAAGTAGAATGAAAAAAGGGTAGGCTAAAACTCTCAATAAAAGGTAAGGGGAGAAATAGTTGACTGCCTTAGTATCTTTATTTATTTGGATTGCTGTTATAATCGTGGCTTTGTTTGCTGTAAGTTTCGTCATGACTGTAGTAGCAATAATAGTAAAACAGAATAAGTCCCATGGCCTCCACCTGACGGTATCTGTAACCAAAGCAGATTGCGAAAAAAAGGAGGCCAAGGTGTCTACCAATGTACCTTATTTGATTCATTTGTCAGAGCAGTTTGAAAAAGAAGGCTGCAACCGAGAGTTTTTAAAGCAAATGTTGCGCATGGATTTGTTAACTATGCAAATATGCACATGTTGTGTTGATGATAATTATACTTTTTATGCCAACACTTGGCTTTTCAATGAAGCGGAGCTGGAGGAGTTAAAAAAACATGGTTTTGAAGTAAATCCTTTGGGGATCATGCGACAGCTTTCTGCTAAATTTGTTACAGCTGTTTTAGCCTGGCGCTTACAAGGTGATTTTAAAGGCGTTCTTAAATTTTGGAAGAAGAGCAGGCAGTTCTATGAAATTAGATGGACTCCTGCTTCTGCATACAGGCTTCTTAATTATATAACTGCAGTTTGATAACCTTTTTTGCATTTTAAAGATTAGTAGTATTGCATACTGGTTTTTTTAAATTCGCGGGAACTAAAAAGCAGAGTATAATTATCTTCGCCAGCTGCTTGGGAAAGTTCCCGGGCAATCCGCAAGCAATCTTCTCTATCTTTGCCGTGGATCATAGTATACAGGTTATACGGCCATTCGGGATGAGATTGTCGCTGATAAACGTGAGTAGTGTAGGAAGAATTAGCCATAATTTCTCCGATTTCTTCTATTTTGGATTCAGGTATTTTCCAGGCCACCAGGGCATTATGGTTGATTCCTGCCTTGTAGTGATAGAGGATGGCGCCTATTCTTCTCAAATAACCCTGCTCTTTTAAGTAACGCAATTCTTGCATCAATTCTTCTTCGGTTATCCCCAATTGGGAAGCTATTTTCGCGTAAGGCCTTTCTTGGATAGACAAATCTCCTTGCAGATAACGAATTATTTCCCTGTGTTTATCGGTGATCATTTTGATCTCCTTTCAAGTTGAACTTTACTTCCACTTTAAATTGCTTTATAGCCGGTAGCTTGATAAGGTTTTCCACTCCTTCCAGGTCTTCAATTTCATTTAAAATCCGGTTCATTTCTTGAGTATTTTCTGCGGTGAGTGTAAACCAAAGGTTGTAAGAGTGTTCTCTTTGATAATTGTGTGTAACTCCGGAATACAAATTAACCTGGGAAGCTACCTTTTCCAGATAATCCGGATTTACTTTTAAAGCAACCAGGGTAGAAGTAAAACCCAATTTGCGGCTGTCCCATATGCCTCCCAACCTGCGGATGATTTTTTCAGATTTAAGCTGCTGGACTCTTTGGATGACTTCTTCTTCAGTAATATCTAGTTTATCGGCGATGTTCTGAAAAGGCTTGCTTTCAAGGGGAAGTCCTTCCTGGAGAAGGTTTAATAATTCTCTATCCAATTGATCCGGTTTGCTCACAGGAATTACCCCCTTCATTATAAAGACACCAGTTGTCTTCACCAGTAATATCACCCGAATTATAATAAGCCCTTGCGCGGCACCCTCCACATAAGTAATTGTAAGTGCAATTTCCGCATTTCCCTTTTAGAGGCTCATTTCGTAATTTTTGAAAGATATCTGCTTCATGCCATATTTTATCAAAGGGTGTATTTCTAACATTTCCCACAGTTATAGGAAGGTATGGGCAAGGGTGGACTTCGCCATCAGGTAATATACAGCAATATGAAAATCCTGCCAGGCATCCTTTACTAAAACGCATGGGAGTTTCCATCTGACTTGCCAATCTCATAAATTGAGGGGCACAGGTGGGTTTAAGTTCCAGTGAAGTTGATTTTTGTTTTTTTAAGATTCTTTTTATTAGTTTTTCATACTGAACCGGGGTGAGCATCTCTTCGGCAATTTCCTCTCCCCGTCCTGTGGGTACCAGGAAGAAAATATGATGCGCCCGAGCTCCCAGTTGTTCCGCCAGGTCTGTAATATCTTCAATTTCATCGTAATTATTTTTTACTACAGTAGTGTTTATTTGAAAGGGCATTCCGGATTCAGCGCAATACTGCATGCTCTGGACTGCTTGTTCCCAACATTTGTCTACGCCCCGAAATGAGTCATGCTTTTGGGGAATTTTGCTGTCCAGGCTTATACCCAACCCTGTAACTCCAGCTTTTTTTATTCTTTGGATAGTGGAGAGATCCAATGTGGTGCCGGTGGTGCCTATTACAGGGTTTAGACCCCGGGTTGCTGCATATTCCGTTAGTTCCGGAATATCATCTCTTAACATGGGTTCTCCCCCACTGAAGATTAATATCTTAAAACCTGCTTGTGAAATTTGGTCAATTAAGCTTTTCCCTTCACCGGTGCTTAATTCATGAGGCTGCTTTGTGCCTGCATCCCGGTAGCAGTGAGGGCACTTTAGATGACATTGTCGTGTTGTATTCCAGGAAACCAACATCTTTATTCCCCCTTTTTATTCGATATAACAACCAGGATCTTCTTCCCAAAAATCGCCGGTGGCGGCATATGCTCTGGCTCGCAGGTTGCCGTTGCATACTGGAAGCCAAGTGCATTTTTGGCACCTTCCCTTGAGATAGGGGGTGCGGTGGCGAAGCTTTTCTAACAAGGGATGTTTGCTCAGCCATATTTGTGAAAAAGGACTTTCGCGGATGTTGCCCAGAATTTGTTCCTGGGAAAATTGATCCGGATGTACTTTGCCTTCCGGGTCGACAGCAGCAATGGCTACACCACTCCGATTGCCTCCATTAAGACGTAGTAGTTCCCAAACCTTTTCAGCACGGGAAGGATCTTCCCTTTGGAGTTTAAGGTAAAGATAGACTCCGTCGGCGTGATTGTCTACGGTAAGTATTTCTTTTTCTTCTCCTTTATGGGAAAAATCTCTGGTTTTATCTATCAAATAGTCCATGATTTCCCGGGTTTCCTCGGCAGGTATTAATTCCTGCCGTAATTCTTTACCCCTGCCGGCGGTTACCAGATGGTAAAAACAGATACGGGGAATTTTTTCTTCCTCTAACAAGTACATCATTTCTTCCAGATCGCCGGTATTGCGAGGGGTCAGGGTAAAACGCAGCCCCACTTTTTGCTCTACATTCCGACAATGTCGTATAGCTTCAAGGGTATTATTGAATGCTCCGGGGCTATTACGAAAAGCGTCATGCGTTTTTTCCATTCCGTCAAGGCTAATACCCACGTAGCTTACACCTATTTTTTTCAAATCCCTGGCTATATCGGGGGTGATTAAGGAACCATTGTGAGAAATAGTTACCCGCAACCCCTTTTTGATAGCATATTCAGTGATTTCCCAAAAGTCATGGCGCAATAAAGGTTCGCCTCCGCTTAAAAGAAGAACCGGACACTTTAAAGCATCCAGATCATCAATAAAAGCTTTGGCTTCTGCAGTTTCCAGTTCCTCTGAACTTCCTTCGGGAGTGGCTTCCATGTAACAATGCTCGCAATTTTGATTACAACTGCGAGTGCAATTCCAAACCACAACCGGCCCTGTGGTTCTGGTAGTGCCACTGGTTGCACTTTCTGAGGAAGAACTGTAACGCAACCTATCTCCATAAAAATTGCTTCCACATAACAAAGTGGTCAAGTTTATCAAATTTTGCACCTCCGGGATGGAGAATGTCCTAATAAATTAGTACAAGGATACTATTAAAAGAAATATTAACACACTCTTGCGGTAACAACAACAGGTTACATTTTGGTTAGTATATTGACATTAAAATTTGAAAAAGTGTAAGATTATTAACAAATGTTGTCATTAAGTTTATTTGAATTGGAATGGTGAGATTTAAACTTTTAGGGGGGTAATAAATGAGCCATCATTTAGAAGTTAAAACTGATAAGTTAAGGGCCAAATGTGATGAGAAAGAGTTTAACCAAAATTGGGAAGATATCCAAAAACTTGACGATGGTATTATAGGTCAAGACCGTGCCCTGAAAGCCTTAGAGTTTGGGCTAGGTATCGAAAGCAAAGGGTTTAATATTTATGTGGCAGGAGTTCCCGGAACAGGAAAAGAAACGGCAGTTAAGGAATATGTGGAGAAAGTTGCCCGTGATGTGGCAATGCCTTCTGATATTTGCTATGTAAATAATTTCAAAGATCCTTACCGCCCCGTAGTAATAGAATTGCCGCCGGGAAACGGAGTTGAATTGGCCAGGGAAGTAAAAAATTTGGTTGAAACAGCTCGTCAAGAGATACCCAATGCTTTTGAGAGCGATGAATACATTTCTCAAAAGGAGACCATAGTCAAAAAATATAACGAGGAAAAGCAAAAACTGTTTAATGAGCTGGATCAGAAGGCTGCCCAGGAAGGGTTAATTATTCAGCAGACTCCTTCTGGTTTTGTGTTTATTCCCAGAAAAGCAGACGGTAGCCCTATGCAGGATGAAGATATAAGGGCTCTTTCTGAAGAACAGAAAAAAGAAATAACGGAGAAAAAAAGTAAGCTGGAAGATGAATTAAAAACGGCTATGAGGGAAGTCAAGAGATACGACCAAAAAGCAATGGAGGAACTTAAGGAATTAAACCAAAAAGTGGTGCTTTTCGAAGTGGAACACTTGTTTAACCATTTAATAGAAAGGTACCGGGATTATAAGCCTGTTACGAAGTATCTTCAGGCCATGAAGGAAGATATGGTAGAAAATGTTGATCTTTTCAGTAAAAAAGAAGAAGAAAAATCGCAGCAGCAGATGGGTATGCCCTTTGCCTCTCTTTCTATGCCCTGGTCGCAGGAACCTCAGTTTAAAAAATACGAAGTCAATGTAATCGTAGACAATTCTGAGTTAGAAGGCGCTCCTGTTACTTTGGAAATGAACCCCACTTACAATAATATCTTTGGCAGAATTGAAAAAGAAACTCAATTTGGTGCTCTTTATACTGATTTTACTATGATCAGGGGCGGCTCTTTACACCAGGCTAATGGAGGTTTTTTTGTCGTTTCCATTGAGGATATGCTTAAAAATCCTTTTACCTGGGAGAGTTTAAAAAGGGTTTTAAAAAATGAAGAGCTGGAAATTGAGGAAGCAGGGGAAAAGTTGGGTTTCATTTCTACCAAAAGTCTGCGGCCGGAACCTCTTTCTTTGCAAGTAAAAGTAGTTCTCATAGGACCTCCTTATTTATATTTTCTGCTGCATCACTATGATTCTGAATTTCAAGAGCTGTTCAAGGTCAAGGCGGAATTTGATACTGTAATGGACAGGACGCCGCAGAACATTCAAAGTTATGCTTCTTTTATCTCGACTTTTTGTGAAAAAGAAAATATTCATCCTCTGGATACCAGCGCCCTAAATAAAGTAGTAGAGTATGGCTCCCGTCTGGCCGCTGATCAGGAAAAACTGTCCACGCGCTTTGCCGAAATCGCCGATATTATCAGAGAGGCATGCTACTATTCACATTTGGATGAGGCAAACCAGGTAAGCGCTGACCATATTAAAAAGGCTATTGAAGCTAAAATTTATCGTTCCAACCTTATCCAGGAAAAAATGCAAGAGATGGTGGATAGAAATCTACTGCTTTTAGACACAGAAGGAGAAAAAGTAGGCCAGATTAATGGCCTATCGGTTTACCAGATCGGTGATTTTTCATTCGGTAAACCTACCCGGATTACCTGTAGTTTAGGAATTGGACGGGGCGGAATTGTAGATATTGAAAGGGAAGCCAAGCTGGGGGGGAGCTTGCATACCAAGGGAGTGATGATACTTTCCGGTTATTTGGTAGAGAGATATGCCGAAGAAATGCCCCTTTCTCTGTCGGCCAGGCTGGTTTTTGAGCAAAGCTATTCTCCCATTGATGGAGACAGCGCTTCTAGCACAGAACTCTTTTGCCTGTTATCTTCTCTGTCTGAGTTGCCTCTTAAGCAGAATATAGCAGTAACTGGCTCTATTAATCAAAAAGGTGAACTGCAAGCTATAGGCGGAGTTAATGAAAAAATCGAAGGCTTTTTTGAAGTTTGCCGTATGCGCGGTTTAACCGGAGACCAGGGGGTAATCATCCCCACCAGCAATCAGCAACATTTAATGTTGAAAGAAGAAGTGGTGGAAGCTGTAAATGAAGGGAAATTCCATGTTTATGCGGCAGGCCATGTAGACGAGGCTATTGAAATTCTAACTGGAGTTAAGGCGGGGAAAAAGCTAGAAGGCGGAAGTTTTGAAGAGGGTAGCGTTAATGATTTAGTCCAAAAAGCACTGAGAGATTATGCCGATAAAATGAAAGGGTATCGGGACGAAAAAACAAAAAAGGAAAACGAGGATGAAGAAGAGGAGGAAGGTAACCACTCAGACTAAGATAAGCGTAACTATTCAGAGGGTAAATAACAGGGAAGCCCTGTTCTTTTTACTTCCCCTTTAAAGGGGTGGGACGGACGTCTTTTCCCCTCCCCCCTATCTTGACGGGGGCCAGGTAATTAGATGGGTGTATTTCCCCTTCCCCCTTGACGGGGGAAGGTCGGGTTGGGGGTGTGTTTAAAAACCCCCTCCTCCAACTCCTCCCGCCAGGGGAGGAGGGAACCTAAGCCCTACTTTTGTATTTTTATGCCAGGTAATTCGATGTACATCACTCCTAAGCTATGAACAAATCCTGCTACATACGCTATCGCCTATCGGTAAATTGTCACCCCCAAATAGTTTAGGATAAGTAAGATAAGAATTAAAGTCAGCATCTATTTTCTTGTTTCTTGCCAGATAATGTTGTATAATAGCAACCAAAATGTATACTATGCCTGCTCAGGTTTCGGGGAAAAGCAAGTTTTAAGGGCAATTAACTTAATTAATACCTGAGTAGCTGAAGCCCGGGTGCCCAATACTGAGGTTAAAAGGGAATCAGGTGAAACTCCTGAGCGGTCCCGCCACTGTTACCAGTTACGAACCATATCAGTGCCACTGATTTTTCGGGAAGGGATATGGGGAGGATGAGCTGGAAGCCAGGAAACCTGCCCGGATTCGACTTGATTGATGAACCCCTCTCGCGGAAGAGGAGTCATATGTTTTTGGCATTAGCTAACATGGCTTCTATCCTAAGTAGGGTAGAAGCTTTTTTAGGTAGGGGGACACACCTCCTTCGGAGGAATGTCCCCGTTGGTCAGGTCCTGTAGCGAAGTGAAGGCCGAAAGGAAGGCGATGGAACCATTCCCGTGGCTTAGAGAGGCCTTATTACCATCAAAGTTTCGCTGTAGTGATAGGTAAAAGGGGAAGATAATGATTAGTGACAGCAAAGAAAACTTGCGTTGGGGATTTACTACGGGAAGTTGCGCTGCAGCAGCAGCCAGGGCAGCTTTAAATTATTTATTACAAGGAGAAACTGTGGATTTAATAGACCTCACTTTGCCTGATGGAGAGATATACCATTTGCCTGTGGCATCACTGGAAGGAGTAAATAACAGGGCTATTGCGGGCGTAATCAAAAATGCCGGAGATGATCCGGACGTTACCGATGGGTTGGAAATAAAAGCAGAAGTAGAGCTCTTAAGAGGTGGAGAAGAAATAATTATTGAAGGTGGGGAAGGAGTAGGAACGGTAACCAAACCGGGACTTTCAGTTCCACCCGGGGAACCGGCTATCAACCCCTTTCCCCGTCGGATGATCCAGGATGCTGTAAAGGAGTTGATGCCGCCGGGAAGTGGTTTGAAAGTTATTGTGAAAGTGCCGGGCGGTGAAGAAGTAGCTTCTCGAACATTTAATCCCAGGTTGGGTATTGAAGGGGGAATTTCTATTTTAGGGACAAGTGGGCTAGTCCGCCCCATGTCCCGGGAAGCTTATTTAGAATCACTCATTCCCCAGATTGATCAGGCTTTATCCTTAGGATACAAAGAACTTCTACTTACGCCTGGGGGCAAGGGAGTAAGTCGTGCTTGCGAGATGGGTTTGCCTTTAGAACAGACAATTCAGATCAGCAATTATGTAGGAGATATGCTAGATGCTTGTATAAAACGCAAAGTTCAAAAAGTGGTTTTGTTCGGTTATTTGGGCAAATTCATCAAGGTTGCAGCAGGAGTATTCAATACCCATAGCAGCGTTGCTGATGCCAGGAGGGAAACTCTGGCAGCCCATGCAGCAATTTCAGGGGCACCCCATGAAGCCCTCTTAAGGATTATGGAATTGAATACAATGGAAGAAGCCGTTTCGGTATTGAATGAGTACGGGCTGGAAAGTTTACCTTATGTTCTGGCACGGGAAGTTAGCCGGCAATGTGAACAGCGGCTTTCAGGCCAATTAAGTGTGGGGACCATTTTTTATACGTTGCAGGGTGATCTTTGGGGTTGGGATCGAAATGCGGAAATAATTGGAGGGAATTGGAAGTGGCGCCAGCAGTTAAAGTGGTGGGAATAGGCCCGGGAAGTAAAGATTACATTACCGCCGCAGCCAAAGAAGCCCTTGCAGAAGCGCAAGTTTTGGTAGGTGGAAAGCGTTTGTTGAATGAAAATGCCATGGACCATCACGAAAAGTTTGAGCTTCAAAATAATCTTGGCGAGGCTTTGGATTACATATGCGATGAAATGCACCAGAAACAAATAGCAGTATTGGTTTCCGGGGACACAGGCATCTTTAGTTTTGCTACTTACCTGCGCCGGAAGTTGAATGAATCTGAGATGGAATTTATTCCCGGAGTGAGTTCTTTTCAAATCTTGTTTGCCAGAATTAAAAGAAACTGGGAAAATGCAGCTTTTTTCAACGTTCATGGCAAAATGCACCCTAATTTACCTGAAGAGGTAAAAGAAGAGGAGTTATCAGTGCTTTTTACCGGAAATAAGTGGTCGCCGCCGGCAGTTGCTTCCCACCTGCTGGCAGAAGGGGTGGAAGATTTAACTGTGGTTGTAGGCAAAAACCTTTCTTATCCCCAGGAGAAGATATGCTGGATGAAATTGGGTGAACTTGCCTCTTCTACGGAAGATTGGAATAACAGTTTATTGGTGGTTTTCAATGAAAAATAGTAACTTTGAACACAGCTGGCCCTATAAGGTGCCGGGCATACCAGATGAATCTTTTCAACGGGGAGAAGGAATCCCTATGACCAGAAGTGAAATTAGGACTCTGGTTATTTCTCGCTTGCGCATTTTTGAAGGAGCAATTGTTTATGATGTGGGGGCCGGAAGTGGCTCGGTGGCAGTTGAATGTGCCTTGCAGGGAGGTCAAGTATATGCAGTGGAAAAAAACCGGGAAGCTTTAGATTTGATTAAACAAAATGCCATTAACTTTGGAGTATCACTGGAAATTGTTGCGGGTGAAGCTCCTCAGGCAATTGCGGATCTGCCTTATCCTCACCGTGTTTTTATAGGAGGCAGTGGAGGTAATCTGGAGAGAATTTTGGATAGCTGCCATGAACGATTAATTTCCGGGGGAAGACTGGTTTTTACTTCTGTTACTATCGATCCAGTACCTGTAGTCTATCATTTTCTTAAATCAAGGGGCTATCAGGTGGATGCCGTTCAACTACAGATGGCCGAAGCATCCCCCACCGGAAATAATGTAATCTGGAAGGGTCAAAATCCGGTAACTATTATCAGTGGGGAAAAGGGAGGAGAAGGATGAAGAAGTTAAAGCAAGGTAAATTATACGGCGTGGGAGTGGGGCCGGGAGATCCCGAATTGCTTACATTAAAAGCGCTACGCATATTACAACAGGTCTCAGTTGTCTTTATTCCCAAGTCTTCGCCTGAGAAAAGGAGTTTGGCTCTTTCCATAGTAAGTGATGTTTTGAATGGAGAACAAAAGCAGGAGGAATTAATTCTGCCTATGACCAGGGATTATTCTGAGCTGGAAAAGTACTGGCAAATTGCTGCTGAGCAAATTTTTAATTATATAAATGCAGGTTATGAATGTGCTTTCGTGACCCTTGGTGATCCCGGGACTTACAGCACTTTCTCTTATTTAAAGCGTTACTTGCAAGCCATGGATGGGAATATACAAATTGAGCAGATTCCCGGAATTAGCGCTATTAATGCTCTGTCTGCAAATAGCGGTGAGCCTCTGGCAGAAGGAGAGGAAAGTTTGTTGATAGCCAATGCATTAAAGCCCAGAGAAGAAATGGCAGAGTTGCTGGATAGATATGAAAACCTGGTGTTGTTAAAAGCCGGAAGGTCTGCCGGTGAAATTGCCGGGCTTTTGAAAGAAAAGAACTTCCGGGGGCAAATTGTTTTTGCCTCTCGGATTGGATTTGATGATGCCTATTACACTACAAATTTGAATGAAATAGAAAATGATATGCATGATTATCTGTCAACTTTTTTCATAAAAAACAATGGGGGAGGCTTCAAATGATTTATTTTGTGGGGGCTGGCCCGGGCGATCCAGAGTTAATTACCTTAAAGGGGTACCGATTATTGCAAGAGGCAGATCTGGTTCTCTATACCGGTTCACTCATCAATCCGGAATTGCTGCAGTATGTTGGCGAAGGTACCAGGACCATAGATAGTTCATCCCATGATTTAAACTCTTTAGTAAAAACAATGGAAGAAGCTTATGCCGGAGGAGAAAAGGTTGTTCGCTTACATACCGGAGATGCAAGTATCTATGGGGCTATAGGTGAACAAATGACAGAACTGGAAAAAAGGGGCATATCTTGTGCTCTGGTGCCCGGAATAAGCTCTTTTTTAGCTGCTGCAGCATCTTTACGCCGGGAGTATACTGTACCTGAGGGTTCTCAAACGATAATAATAACCAGAAGAGAAGGGAGGACCCCGGTGCCATCCGCAGAGAGGATCGAAACTTTAGCGCCTCACCAGGCTTCCATGGTAATTTTTCTTTCAGCGGGGATGGTGGATAAAGTTCAGGAAGAATTATTGGAAGGATATCCTCCTCATACTCCGGTGGCAGTAATTTATAAGGCTTCATGGCCTGATGAAAAAGTAGTCACCGGCTCCTTGGAGGAGCTTTCCCGGCTAACAGAAGAGGCGGGAATTACCAAAACGGCTTTGATTTTGGTGGGAGATTTTTTGCGGGAAAGTGGCCGCTCATACCTTTACGATCAAAATTTTGAGCACGGTTACCGGGAGAAGGAGAATGGATAAAGTAGATGAAAGTGCCGCTGTTCTGGCTTTAACTGAAAACGGAAAAGAGGTAGCCTGTAATATATACTGGAATTTTAGTGGTGCAGTCCTTTATTTACCTCAGCGTTTTCAAGATAAAAAAAATTATCCCGGGCACGAAAACAACGCTTATTATTTTTCTAATTGGCAAGAAACCGTCAAAATGATTTTTGACAGATATGATTATATCATTTTTGTTTGCGCAGCAGGCATAGCAGTGCGCAGTGTAGCGCCTTTGTTGAAAGATAAAAACGAGGACCCGGCGGTGGTAGTAGTAGATGATAAAGGCAAACATGCAATAAGCCTTCTTTCCGGACATCGAGGAGGGGGCAATTATCTGGCGAAGGAGTTAGCAGCGATTCTGGAGGCTCGAGCCGTAATTACTACTGCTACGGATCTTGAAGGATGGCGTATGCCGCCGGACTTACTAGCTTTTCATCTGGAAGCGCATGCCGAACCTGCAGAACTTGTTAAGGAATTCAACCGCCGGGCAGCTGAAGGGGAAAAAATAAATATTTACAGTCCTTTTAACCTGGCGAAAGAAATCAAAACAGAGTACAGTTGGCAAGGGTGGCCTGATGAGGATAGCAAAGGTGATTTTCAGGCACCGGCAGTGGTGGTTTCTCCTTATGTGGTGAAGGCCCGGGTAGATGAAGATGAATTTTTATACTTAAAACCTCGCTGCCTGGTAGTGGGATTGGGCTGCAGGCGAGGCGTAAGTGGAGAATTAATAAGTGAAGCTGTAAAGAGCGTTTTGGCAGAGTATGGTTTGGATGAAAAATGTATTAAGGC
>PWGT01000157.1 GCA_003554535.1 Syntrophomonadaceae bacterium
GAGGGGAGAGAGTGGATATAATGCGTAACAATCGGAAAGAGGCCTTAAATTGGGGAGCGCGGGAGCGAAGAATAATTGTGAAGGAGGTGCAGTAATGAAAATAACCAACACTCAAGTCTACGGCATAGAAGAATCAGTCAAAGCAAGCGGCTACCCGATGATAAAGGACAACCTAAGCTACTACCGCATGTCAAGGTTAGGCAAGTGCAAGCCCGGCACAGGACATGACTGTTATTTGAAGGGAATAACCGTCCAAGCAGATGTAACCTCTCCACAATATTGGTGGTTACAATTCCAACGATATCATTTTGCCGATATTGTTAGTAGTGAAAGCAAGATGCACAAGATAACGCAAATGGACATAAAAGAACAATGCAACGAATACGTGGAGCCTGAAGCCATAAGGACACTTGAAAGACTTATTGAGGAATACAAAAACGAAGGTTACGACATAGCAAGAAAGGAACTTTTTCAACGCATCATAGCAAACACACCGATGGGATTAATGCTCAAAGCTCGCATCACCACCAATTACCTGCAACTTAAAACAATATATTTACAACGGAAAAACCATAAATTAGAGGAATGGCACACGTTTTGTGATTGGGTTATTAACTTGCCCCATTTTTTACACTTTACGGAGGTGGAATAGATGACCGTAGGTGAGTTAAAAGAGTTATTAGAGTTTGTTGACGATGAGGTGATTATCAGAGGTGCGGATGGACAGGAATTTACTCATGTGAGTATATTTAAGTATGACGTTAGCGGGCACGATGAAGTTTGTTTGGAGGTGGAGTAATGCCGATGATTAGAACCTATGGCTTAAATGGGCTTGCCCCGTCAAGAGACTATCTACAAAAATTGATAGAAGAGCATAGCGAGCTATTAAATGCCAATACCATAGAGCAGATAGAAGAGGAAGGAATGGACTTAATTGAGGTAACAGTAAACTACATGGCATCAATGGGGTGTAATCTGAAAAGGGCAGAGGAAAGACACATAGAAAAAATGAGAAAGAGGTGGGGCTAATGCAGGTGAGCGACAACGCATTAACAATCATGCAAGACAGGATATTACATAAAGGAGAGACACCGAATGAGATGGTAGAGAGGGTTGCAAACCACGTAGCGAACGGAGACGAGAAGTTAAAAGAGCAATTTCAATACATCATAGACAACAAATATTTCCTTCCAAATTCCCCTTGTCTTGTAAATGCAGGAACAGAGATGGGACAACTATCCGCTTGTTTTGTTTTACAGGTAGAAGATAGCATGGAAAGCATATTCGGGTCTTTAAAGGACATGGCCATTATCCAAAAAACTGGCGGTGGGACAGGCTTCTCATTTAATAACCTACGTGGAAAGGGTGAATTAGTTAAATCAACAAACGGAGAAGCCAGTGGGCCGATCTCGTTTTTGGAAGTCTACAACCAAGCTACCGAAGCAGTAAAGCAAGGTGGGCGAAGAAGGGGAGCCAGTTTAGCGGTTCTTAACATAGACCACCCGGACATAGAAGAGTTTATCGAATGTAAACGCAATCAGGATCAACTTAACAATTTTAATATTAGTGTAGGCGTAACAGGTGATTTTATAAACAAAGTCAAATCGGGTGATAAAGAAGCTTTCAGAATATGGGACAAGCTAACAGAATGTGCATGGGCTACAGGGGAGCCGGGGGTGGTATTTTTAGACACGATTAACAGGCATAACCCTACGCCTAAACTTGGGGAAATAGAAGCCCTTAACCCCTGCGGCGAATCCACATTACTCCCTTACGAAAGTTGTGTATTAGGAAGTATCAATCTATCGGCTATGGTTCATAAAGGCAAAATAGACTATGAACTTTTAACTGAAACCACAAGAACAGCAGTAAGATTTCTTGACAACGTAATTGACGTTAACTACTATCCCCTACCTGAAATTGAAGAAGCCACTAAAAAAACCCGTAAAATCGGACTTGGCGTAATGGGTTTGGCTGATATGTTTTACAAATTAGGTTTACGTTACGGTAAAGAGGAAGCTAATCAAATAGCAGAAGAAGTGATAGAACATATCTCATTCGTAGCAGATCAAGAAAGCCAAAAAATAGCAGAAGAAAAAGGGCCGTATCCTGCTTGCAATTTTTTACCGGGTAGAAGAAATGCTACTGTAACTTCAATAGCTCCCACAGGAACTATATCAACAATAGCAGGTTGCTCAAGTGGCATAGAACCTAATTATGCTTTAGCTTACAAACGTAATATCTCAGTAGGTGAATTTTACGAAGTTAATCCTGTGTTTGAGGAAATGTTAAAAACAGAAGGCTACAATGTGCAAGAAGCAATAGAAAAAGTCGCTGAAAACGGAGGCACGTTAAAAGGATTAGACTTTCCAAAATGGATGAAAAATATATTTATCACCGCTCACGAAATCCCGTGGGAGCAACACGTTAAACTTCAATCTACCCTCCAAAAGCATGTAGACCAAAGTATTTCTAAGACAATCAACTTCCCGCAAAACGCCAAAGTAGAAGATATAAAATCAGCTTATATGATGGCGTGGGAGGAAGGTTGTAAAGGAATGACTGTTTACAGAGACGGTTCAAGGGAAAATCAAGTAATCACCACCGAGAAGCATACTCCTTCTGA
>PWGT01000005.1 GCA_003554535.1 Syntrophomonadaceae bacterium
AAAAAATGGTATATGAAATTTAGTCTCATTTTTCATCATCTAAACTCCCTTCAATAGCAACATTCATAACAATGTGATCTTGTGGCCCCTTAGACAAAGCTTTTTTATAATAATCGCTTTTAATGTTCACTTCTACCTCATAAGACTTTGATTTGGGAGTGATTATTTCAAAGGATCCGCCAGCAAAAATGCTAGGGGGGCTTAACCTCAATGAAAGCTGGAATAAATTATTTAATTCTGTAATAGCAGCCCCACTTACCACATTATTAATTTCATTTACCGTGAACAAGACCATTTCATCGTGATATTCACTAACAGTATCCCCCACCACCTGCTCTGTTATCAATATCGCTAAAGAAGAAGGAATCCATAATAAATTTCTGCCCTTTACCTTACCACTAAAACCAACGATACTGGCAATGCCGGCTGTAGCATCAGGATCAAAAGTAAACGAGTTTTTACTTACCAAGCCCGAATTAATGATCTCTGCTTTGTAAATTACAGTCATATCTTCTATGGCGCTTACTAAAGCATCCTGGTAAACTTTTAAGTCTGAAGCTTTCACCTCAATTAGCCTCCTTGCTGTACTTCGTATATCGTCCGCTGCAGGGTATCCTTATTGAAAGGCTTTTGTAAAAAAGTAACAACACCAAGCCCTTTTGCTTCCTCTACAATCTCTTCGTCAGCCATGGCACTGAGCATAACTATTTTAGCATCTGGATCTATCTGCTTTATGCCCTTTATAGCACTGATGCCATCTACTACAGGCATAGTTATATCCATAAAAGTAAGGTCAGGGCGGTGTTTGTGAAAAAGCTCAATTCCTTCCTTACCATCCTTGGCATAACCCACTATTTCATATCCTATTAAATAGCGATCCATCAATTTATGCACCATAGCAGAATCATCAACTACTAGAATTCTTTTAATTTCGCTCATGCTCAACATCCTTTCCCAAGTTCAAATACCTTAAGCTCATTTTAATAAACATATCTCATAATGTCTACTGCAACTCTATCTCGAACATAAACAAGCTAGAGAGGTATAGTTCATAACAAAAAAAACACCATCCCTCAGCTTCAAAAAATCTTCAAGCTTCATTTATAGCCATGCATAAGCCTATTATACATAAGCACAAACATCTCCAACAGTTTTTGCTTATTCTTGCAAACTACTGGCACTCATCTGGTTAATTTTGCTCATATCTTCAAAAGAAATGAGACGGTTAGGGTCAAGCAACATAATTATTCGTCCCTCTGATTTTGCCATTGCTTTGAGATGTTCAGTTTTGATATCTTCTGCAAATTCCTGATCCACAGTTTGAATATCATCCGAAGAAAAGCTCATAATGTCAGAAACTCGGTCAACAATCATGCCCATGGTTTTCCCATTAACCTCAATAACCACCACAACTGTAAATTCGTCATATTCAGCTTCAGGTAAATTGAACTTACGGTGCATGTCAATTATAGGAATGACTTTTCCCCGAAAATTTGTTACGCCACGAATAACCGGGTTTGCATTAAAAACAGTAGTAGGCTTGTGATAGCGAATAATTTCTTGAACCAGCATTATATCTATACCATATTCCTCTTCGCCAATTTTAAAGGTAACGTATTGATTTTCGTCAGTAGCACTGTTAGTTTGCTGATCCATCATGTTCATTCCGCCACCCACTCTTTCTTGCTCTTCAGTCATGTCTTCCACCTCCTTAGGCTAATAACCAATCTTTCTTTACTTGTTGAGTTTCTACAATTTTCTCCTTAATCCTGCCGACTATATTTTATCTTATTACTTAGTTAAATAGCATTTTATATTCACTTAACTTTCCCCAATATATACTTTTAGAACTTTTCAAATTCATCCTCATCAAAATCAGGTTCATCATAACCTTGATCTCCTACACTCGGCTGAGAAGTATAACTCTGTTTGCCGCTTCCACCACCGGCAGGAAGCCTTCCAGCACCACCAGTTAATGAACGGCCAGTGCTAACTCCGGATTTCGAGCTTTGGGCCGGTGTTCTATTTTGGGCTATATATCCTCCACCAGAGGTATAATCGATATCTCTTTCATCGATCAGTTTATACTGGCGGACCATCTCTGACATCTCTTCGGCTTCTGAAGTCATATTTTCGCTGGCGCTAGATACTTCTTCCACCAGAGCAGCATTCTGCTGGGTAACCTCATTAATTTCTTCAATCGCAGAGTTTATATCACTTGCTGCTGTCGATTGCTCACCCAGAGAAGCGGAAATTTCACCAATCACATCAGATATTCTCTGGTTATTATCTACAATTTCTTGCAATGCATTCTCGGTATTAACCATTAATTCATTGCCTCGCTCTACCCTGCTGATGCTATCTTTGATCAATTTTTCAATTTCCTTAGCCGACTCCGCAGAACGGCCAGCAAGGTTGCGGACCTCAGCAGCAACTACAGCAAAACCGCGCCCCTGTTCACCAGCACGGGCTGCTTCCACAGCAGCGTTCAAAGCCAGCAAGTTAGTTTGGAACGAAATATCATTTACTTTAGAAATTATCTCCTGAATTTCATGACTGCCTTGAGTTATTTCTTCCATAGCTCCCTGCAGTTCTTTGACCACTTCTTCGCCGCGTTTTACACTATCCATGTTGCTTTTACTCAGGCTATCTGCCTGATTGGCGTTGGCTGAATTGCTTTCAATAGCCGAAGTCATCTCTTCCACATTGGTAGTAATATGCTCTATGGAAGAAGCTTGCTCCTGAGTACGCTGAGCCAGATCTTGATTGCCTGAGGAGATCTCCTTGGAGGTATTAACCATGCGCTGTAAAAAGTTTACTACGGCACTAACCGGATTAGTTACCGAGCGGGCAACAATTGTCGGAATGATGACACCTATCACTAAGGCAATAACCAGAGCCCCAATCATTGCCCATAAAGAGGTTTCCATTAATGATTGAGCAGAAGCAATTGTCTCATCTGATTGACTTTCAAGGAGTCCTGCAACTTCATTCAAACCGTTGCCTACATCCTCCAGATGAACTAAAGTCTCTTCCTCGTAAATTTCCATTGCACCTTCAATAGCTTCTTCATCGCCTTGCCTTCCTTCTAAGGTTTCATTTATACGCTCTGCACTCATATGCAAATCCCGGTGAGGCTCTTCCAGGTCATGGAAAGCCTGCTGTAATTCAGTAGAAGCTTCTTCGAATTCTTCAGATTCTAAATAATCGTAATACCACTGGCCAAACATGCACTCGGTATAATCTAGTTCCCCTAGAAATTCTTCGCCGGTTGCAATTGCATGGCTCAATTCCTGGGCCCAATTATTATGAGCCGCTTCAACTTCTGCAGTAAACATCACTGTGTCCAGGCTTTCTAATGCTTCATCCTGGGAAGAACTTATAGTATTGATCATCACCGCAGCAAAACCAACTATAACTACCATCAACGCCACCAGAATTCCAAAACCTAAATAAAGCTTACCTTTCAAACTCAAATTTTTAAACATAAAAATCCCCCTAACATTAAAGCTTATCTACTTTTCACATAACCAGTTATAAAATCGGCAATCTGATCAAGCGGAAGAATACTGTTAACCGCACCAATATCCACCGCTTGCTTGGGCATGCCGTAAACAATAGAACTTTTTTCATCCTGGGCTACGGTCTCCGACCCCCTATCTTTCATCATCTTCAATCCTTGAGCTCCATCACTACCCATTCCAGTTAGAATTATTCCCAAGCTATTGGCAGGAGCATTTTCAGCTACCGAATGAAACAATTTATCCACAGAAGGTCGATGCCGGTTTACCGGCGGATCAGTGCTTACTCTCAAATGATACCCCTTACTACTTTTTTCTACTTCCACATGTTTCCCCCCCGGGGCTATATATGCATATCCAGTCATGATAGTTTCCCCATCGGTAGCTTCTTTAACTTTCATGGCACATGAGTCATTAAGACTTTCAGCATATGATGCTGTAAAACCTGAAGGCATATGTAAAACTACAATTATACCCGGCAAATTAGCTGGGAGCTTTGTAAGAATGTTCTTTACAGCCACAGTACCACCCGTAGATGCACCGATGGCAATAACTTTATCGGTACTGCTAACCATGCGGACAGGCTCTTCTTTTTTGACAGGAGGTTCCTTAATTGCGGCATTTGAAGTTGTTGCTTTTTTACCTGCTTTTCGCTGCCTTACCTGGCGGCGCATTTCATCCATGTTGACAGAAGCAGCATTTTTAACTTTGCTTACAATATCTACAGACATATCATCCAGCCCTTGTCCAATCCCCAAGGCTGGCTTGGGCACAAAATCCACCGCGCCCAGTTCCAATGCTTTTATAGTAACATCGCTCCCTTCCTGGGCAAGGGAACTAATCACCACCACCGGCATTGGATAGGAAGACATTAATTTCTCTAAAAATGTTATGCCATCCATGCGAGGCATCTGTAAATCCAGAGTGATAACATCAGGACGGTGTTCTTTTATATCCTTGATAGCATAGAGGGGATCGCGGGCAGAACCCACCACCTGGAGGTTTCGATCCCGAGAAAATATTTTGGTTAATACTTCTCTTACCAGAGCAGAATCATCAATTATCAGTACCTTAACGGGCTTTGCGGCCATGCTTTCCCTCCCTACCATTAAAAATATCATATTCTTGATCTTGTTTATCCTGTGCATTGCGTATCCAGTGCAAGAACTTCTTCTCCCTGGCCACAGCCTCTTCCAGGTTCTTTTGGTAGCTAATTCGTTTCATATAAACCGAAAAGTTTTCCGGGAAAAGAAGCAGTTTACGCCCATAATTACCACCTACATCCTGAGATATAATAGGAATTCCCTCCATCTCCAAATAAGCAAGGGCAAATTCAATATTAAGCTGGGCAACACTGGTTAACTTGTAATCCATTACCTGGCCCCCGCCAAAAACCTTCGCTTCCATATTTTCGCGGCGGGAGTTCAATTTCATCATATCATTAACCATCTTTTCCATGGCATTAATACCATAACGCCCATCTTCACTAAACATTACTTTTGCCGAATCAACTTTCCCGGGGAGCATGAAATGATTCATACCTACTACGCCATTACGCTTATCCTTCAAGCACACTGCCACACAAGAGCCTAGAAGTGTGCTTAAAGCTATATCTTTATCGCGGGTAGCATAATACTCCCCAGCAAATAACTCATACATGTAGCGTTTGATTTTGTGATTAAATGTTTTCTTCACCTTATTACCTCGCTCATCAATTAGTAAAATAATTAAATATTAATTTTAATTTTATCCAAGTTTTTTATAGATGGTATGCTTTACCAAACGCCACCTTTTGGGATCGCTGTTACTGTTATTAATGGACTCAGAATGCCCCAAAAACAATAGTCCATCGGGCATAACATGTTGATAAAAGCGTTCCAGGATTCTCCGCTGAGTATCTCTGTCAAAGTAGATAAAAACATTGCGACAAAAAATCAGATCAAGCGAACTATCAATAGCGTACTTCTGACTGGAAGTAAGATTAATTAGCTTAAACTCTATCAACTCTTTTAAACTATCTTTTACCTTAAAATAACCCTCATTGGGGCCAACTCCCATCTTAAAATATTTCTTTAGCATCCAGCGGGGAATATTCTGTACTTCTTCATACTTATATAACCCTTCTCTTGCTTTTTCCACCGTTTCCGAGTTGATATCAGAAGCAATTATTTTAATGTCATAGGCTTGGGGATTCCTGAAATATTCACTCAAAACCATGGCTATAGTATAGGGTTCTTCACCTGTGGAACACCCTGCAGACCAAACTCGAAGCCGAATTCGTTTGTTACCGCTCTTGTATTTTTCAACATGTTCTGGTAGAAATACATTTTTCAAGTAATCAAAATGATGCTCTTCACGGAAAAATTTAGTCACATTAGTAGTAATATAATTGAAAAGAATATGGAGTTCATCGGGATCTCTTTTCAGAAATTCAATATATTCCCCAAAGCCCTCCATGTTTAATTCCCGCAACCGTTTAGAAAGACGGGAAATAACCAGCGACCTTTTGGCATCAGTAAGATTAACGCCAATGTAATCATAAACCATTCGCCGAATTGACTCGAATTCTTTGTTACTTAATTCATAGCTACGCATAACATTCATTTTTTTCTATCATCCTTGCTTATTTATTAAAATTAGGTAAATACTTTGCCAGAAAAAGATTTGGTCAAGCGAAACAAAGAAGCCACATCCAGAATAATAGCCACTTTACCATCTCCCAAAATAGTTGCCCCGGCTACTCCATCAACTTGCTCCATGTGCTCTTTAACATTTTTGATTACTACTTGTTCCTGGCTGATTATTTCATCTACCAATATGGCAAGTTTTCTGGCTCCATCCTTAAGCACTACCACTATTCCTTCGGTAGGCTCAGTATGGTCTGCTTCCAGGCCCAGTAGTTGGTACAAGCCAACAAATGGGATATACTCATCACGCAGGGAAAGGATAAGCCCCTTTCCTTCTGCCCGGAAAATGTCGCCTTCTTCGGCTTTCAAAAACTCAGAGATAGAATTAAGAGGCAGTACAAGCCGCTCCTCGCCTAAACGAATAACCATCCCATCTATAATAGCCAATGTTAGAGGCAATTTGATAATAAAAGTTGTCCCTTTACCTTTCTCTGATTCTATTTCTACGCTACCACGCAAGTTAGAAATATTCCTTTGAACCACATCCAACCCGACACCCCTGCCGGATAAATCAGAAACCTTTTCTGCTGTTGAAAACCCGGGGTGAAAAAGCAGATTAAAAACTCTATTATCATCAATATCATAATCAGCATCAATAACTCCTTTATCCCTAGCTTTTTCCAAAACCTTTTCTTTGTCAATTCCCTTGCCGTCATCTTTTATTTCAATAACAATATTGCCTTCCTGATGGTAAGCGTTGAGGCTGATAGTCCCGACGCGTGGTTTGCCTACTTGCTCTCTTTCATCAGGCATCTCCAGGCCGTGATCCAGGGTATTACGAATAATATGCTTCAAAGGATCAGCCATCTGTTCAATTACCCTTTTATCGAGCTCAGTTTCCCTTCCAGTGATATCCATTTCCATTTCTTTGCCCAGTTCTTTGGCCAGATCCCGAGCCATACGTTGAAATTTAACAAATGTTCCTCCGATGGGAACCATGCTTGCTTTCATAACTTCTTCCTGTAGATAACGAATTATCTTATCCACCTCATCAAAAGCATTATATATGTCCACATCGAAAGATACTTGAGAAGATTCCTTTAAAACCAATTCTTTGACCCGGGATTGAGCAATTAAAAGTTCGGCAACCTCATTGAGAATGCTTTCCAGCTTATAAGCATCTACCCGGATTGTATTGGCCTGTTCTTGTTCCCGCGCTTTTCTCTGGGCGCTTGACTGGGAAGACTTTTGCTGAGGCTTCTGCTGACTATCCTGTTGCTCCTGGTTAACACCAGACTGAGTTTGAGGTTGAACTTCTGTAGTTTTTTCCTCTTCTTTAGCCTCTTCTTGTTCTTCCTCAAAACTACTCTCTTCCCATAATTCCTTTAAACTTTTTTCGCTTTGCATCCAGTAATAAAGCTCGTTTGTAATATCTCTTACCGTCAGATCACCCTGATCGCTCACAAAAGTGAACATTTCCTCTATATCCTCTTTGCTCTGAGATGTTTTTATAATCACTATCCAATAAATATAGAGCAAAGAAGGATCTATGTCATGCAGAGGAGGCAAGTCCGCAGTATCCAGGTAAGTGCTTATTATTTCTCCCTGTTCTTCCATTTCCATAAACCACATCATCAAGTCCACTCCACTTTCCAGAAAATCACGGTGAAATTTGAGCAGGACTAGATAATGCGCCTCCCCATCGTCTTCTCTTTCAAAAATTTCTACATCAGAATCTTCTTCAGAATAAAAATTGCCGGCAGCAGAACTTTCTTCTCCTCCATGTTCTTCAGAAACATTTTTACTTGTTTCCTTAGTCGCATTAAAATAACTTTCACATTCTTTTATCTTCTGATTTAGCTCCTCGATTTGCTCTTGAAAGGACTCCCCTGTATAGTCACCTGCTTCCATCATTTGTTTGAGCACATCAGTCCCAAAAAACAAAGCCGAAAAAACTATATCAGGAACCTCTGATTCTTGCTTGCGGACAATTGACAAAATATTTTCCAGCTTGTGGGCAAGCTCACCATAATATTCCAGGCCTACCAGGCTGGCACTGCCTTTAATAGTATGCATCGCTCTAAAAAGGCCATTTATTAAATCGCTGTCGCCGGGGTCATTTTCCAAATCCAACAGGCTCTCTTCGATAACCTGAAAATTTTCAGATGCTTCTTCGATAAACGTTTGGATTAACTCATCTTCTTCGTACATAAAACTCACCTCACTTTAAAATGCCATGCAAAATAAAATAGACTGCTTTAATAAACAGCCCCTTATTTTAAAAAGTCTTCCACAATATCTAAAAGTTTTTGGGGCTTAAAAGGCTTCACTAACCAACCGTTAGCCCCCACATTTTTCCCTTCCATTTTTAAATCCTGGTTTTTTTCAGTAGTTAAAACCAGAATAGGGGTTTTGGAATATTCTCTCTTTTCGCGAACCTTCCTTATAAAGCTTATTCCATCCATATCTGGCATGTTAATATCCGTAATAATCATATCCGGTTTATTACCTTCAGCAGCCAGCTTTTCCAGAACACTTACCCCTTCCAGGCCATCTTGGGCATCAACTACCTCATAACCTCCTTCATTAAGTGCATGCCTCAGAGTAGCTATAACAGTACGGGAATCATCTACCACGAAAATCAAGCTGGCCATTTAACCATTTTCCTCCTTGTCGAGTATGGGCTTTGCACCGGTCATCTCTATCACTTGTTCAAGCATTTCAGTTCGGTTGATGAGGAAAAACTCTTTCTTTTTTTCTTTAGCTGTCTTAGCTACCGAAAGAAGAAGTTGTAAACCTGCAGTATCGATATCATTAACTTGGCTGGCATCTAATAAAATTGCCTCCCCACCATTTTCCATCAGTTCATCTACAAAGAGAATTAACTGCTCCTGAACTTCTTTTACATTGTATGTAGTCAAACTGTCAGGAAAAGTAAACATTTAAATCAAAGCCTCCAATATAATACAAAAAACTCTTTTTTTGCCACAAATTTCTATAATTTCTTTTCTTTTAGGTACTACTGTAAAAATCATAATTTTATTTACCAAGCAATTATTTTTGCCTTAAATTATATCCTTAATTATAACCATAATAAACAAAATTCTCAACCACTAGAATAACAACAGTGAAAATATTTTTTATTTAGTGAAAAGAAAATTAGACAATAAATTAAGATAATATACAGTATTCCCCACTCCAATATAATTAGTTCTGTTTTAAAATAAGTGTAATTACATATTATTTCAAATAATATAAAATCCGGCAGCCTGCAAGAGTCGTCAAATCATTACAGTATTGCAGCTATTACCACTGAAACCTTAAAAAAAGTATCACTAAAATTAAAAAGGCGCCTGGTTTTAAATTTCAGGCGCCTTTTTAATCGATCTAAGACTAGTTTATTTTTAACCAGTTATCCCCAAAAAAGTGAACTAATATTGAGCCAGATAGTTTTCCACTTCCCAGGGATGGACTGCAATCCTAAAATTATCCCATTCAATGGTTTTAGCTTCTCGGAAGTTATCCCATATGTGCTCTCCAAGTGCATCCAATATTACCCGATCACTTGATAAAACTTCTAATGCCTCACCCAGGCTCTCGGGCAAACTGCTTATGTTGCGCTCCAGGCGCTCAGATGCAGTCATAGCATAAATGTTGCGGTCTTCTGGCTCAGGAGGTGTAAGCTTGCGCTCAATTCCATCCAAACCTGCTTTAAACATTACCGCCAGTGCCAGGTATGGATTACAGGTAGGATCGGGGCTTCGCAGTTCTACTCTGGTGCCCTGGCCACGCCGTGCCGGAATCCTTACCAGAGGACTGCGATTGCGTTGCGACCAGGCTACATAAACTGGAGCCTCATAACCCGGTACCAATCTTTTATAGGAGTTTACAGTAGGGTTGGTAACCGCCGTGAACGCTTGTGCGTGCTCCAGCAAGCCGGCAATATAATTTTGAGCCAGATCACTTAATTCATGTTCTTTTTGCGGGTCATGAAAAACATTCTGGTCACCTTTGAATAAAGATTGGTGGGTATGCATGCCAGAACCATTGATACCAAAAACCGGCTTGGGCATAAAAGAGGCGTGTAACCCATGACGCTGAGCCACTGTACGAACTACCAGGCGGAAAGTAGCCAGGTTATCAGCAGTAGTCAAAGCATCGCTATATTTAAAATCTATTTCATGTTGCCCCGGAGCCACCTCATGATGAGAAGCTTCCACTTCAAAGCCCATCTCATTTAGAGTCAGGACCATATCACGTCGCGCATTTTCACCCAGATCCGTGGGGGACATATCAAAATAACCGCCTTCATCATGAGTGTAAAGAGTAGGCTTGCCCTCCCCATTAGTATGGAACAGGAAAAACTCCGCCTCTGGGCCTGCATTCATGGAGAATCCCATGTTTTTAGCTTCTTCAATAACTCTCTTCAATTGGCACCGAGGGCAGCCGGCAAAAGGTTTCCCATCAGGCGTATAAACATCGCAAATCAGCCTGGCAACTGAACCTTCCTTGGGCTTCCAGGGGAAACGGACAAACGTATTGGGATCAGGAACCAGGTTCATATCCGACTCCTCAATCCTAACAAATCCTTCGATGGAAGAACCATCAAACTGAATTTCCCCGTCCAGCGCCTTTGACAACTGATCCACCGGGATTGCAACATTCTTAGGTGTACCCAAAATGTCCATAAACTGCAACCTGACAAACTTAACATCCCATTCCTCAGCCAACCTTAAAACTTCTTCTTTGTTCAACCCCATAAATACCACCTTCCTTCCTCAGCTAAAAACTTTCTTCCTTCAAGAACTATTTTAATTTTAAATGAGCCACAGATAAATGTCAACTATTATGGAATAGTATTTCACTATGTGGAACAGCCTTGCTATATTAACATGTTGCCTTTTTCAAAAGGATAAAATTTAAAATAAACTATAAAATTTATATTAAATCTCCATCACTAGGGTGGCCTTGTTGCCCTTAGGATTATAAAAAAGATCTTGGGAAAGCAAACCAGTAAGGGGAATGCCGCGTCCTCTTAAAATAATAAAGTGGCAGAGCTTCTAAAAACTCTGCCACTTTTGGTCGGAGCGGTGGGATTTGAACCCACGACCTCTTGACCCCCAGTCAAGCGCGCTACCAAGCTACGCCACGCCCCGATTCCAAATTCATTATACATCATATAAAAACACAAAACAAGAGTAATGAACTTCTAAAACCTTACTCAGTTTCATAATCAATTACGTTGTAAAGCTGAACTGCATTGAACATGGTTTGGATACTTTTGTTTTGCACATTCGTCAAGCGAAATTTAACATTATTTTCTTTCATTTTGTTCTGCAAAACTAGAAGCGTCCCCAAGCCCAAACTGTCAATCCTTTTCACATTGGTAAAATCTACTTCTACATATTTAGTGCCTTCTTCCAACAAATTCAATATAGATTGCTTTACTTCGTGGGAATTGCTCCTATCAATTTTCTCCGGCATAACAGTCGATCTTTTTTCTATTTTCATAAAAAACACCTCTCTTTTTTATTATATACTTCTAAGGTAAAACCCAAAAACCTTTTCTATTATCTAATTTTTTACCAACCCTTCTAAATTTTAAACATGAAATACTAAAATTTATTTTTGACAACAAAAGCCCGGTTACCCACTTCATTGAAAAAAAGGTGATCACAAAACATACTTGCCATTGCAATACCACGACCTCTCTCCATTTCGCCGTCCATCTCCACCGGGGCATTTATTTTCTCCTGCCAGCTAAAGCCTTTGCCCTCATCTTGCACCACTGCATACATATAATCATGGCTATCAATTATTTCCAC
>PWGT01000154.1 GCA_003554535.1 Syntrophomonadaceae bacterium
GAATTATATTACCCGTTTGGCTGATTTTGCCGACATATCTAAGCCTTTCGGGTAATTAAGTTTGGTGGAATGTAAGATTAGAGTGTTGCTTTTTTTTGCTTCTTAATATTATAATCATAAAGAACAAACAGGATAAATTACCCATTAATATTTAATAGCTGAAATACAAGAAATAAGTTTTCCCGAAACCTGTGCACGCTCCATTTGAAGGAGGTTGCAGGCATGGAAAGTCTGTCTGAAAAACAAAAAGATATTATTTATTTTTTTGAAAGTGTAACCAACAGCAAAAACTTCCGGCAGCAGGTTTTGTTCTCCCTGGCGGAAATATTTAATCTGGAATATTCAACTTTCTTCCTGATAGATTCAGGCGGCAACCTCTTTAATCCCGTGGCCCTTAACGTGGAATCCCGTTCAACGAACAGCTATGTAGAGCACTACCAGGAAAAAGACATCTTCCATCCCCGCAACCTCCCCGGCAAAAAATTCATGACGAATCCGGTCATGTACATTACCGACGTCATGCCGCTGAAAGAGTATGAACAAACGGAATACTACAATGATTTTATAAAAAAGCAGGGGTTTTACCACGAAATTATCATAACCCTGACAGAAAAAGGAAAATTACAGGGAGGAATCGGCCTTTATAAACCCGGGAATGAATGTTTTGACCATAAGACAATAAAACTGCTGAAACTCATTAACAGGTTTTTAGAGAGGCAATTGTCGCAGCACCTTGCCCTGCAGAGGGCCCGTGCCCATGAACAAATATATCAACACTGTATAAATAAAAGCGCCACGGGGATAATCCTCTTTGACAGAAACTTTTCTGTGTTGTACTCCAATGATGCCGCGGCCGAAATGGTGGCCGCCCTTCTGCACAAGCGTTTGAGCCTCGGAGAATTTGTAAAACACACATTATCACTCACCGGGAACTTACACAACCCCTACAAAGCTTCTTCTTTAACCCTTTATTCTCCCTCGCTGAGTGAGTTTACCGTCCGCGTTACCCCCGCAACCGGCGGCCATGACTCTGACCGTGAAACCTTCTTAATGGAACTGCTACCGGAGGATCTACCCCGAAAGCTACATACAGGAACGGATAAGCCGGTTAATGAAAACATCAAAGAGGAATATAACCTTTCAGAGCGGGAGCTTCAGGTATTGGGTTTAATCATGCAAGGCCTCACCAACGCTGAAGCAGCCCGAATTCTGTATATTTCGCCAAACACAGTAAAAGCCCATTTAAGGAACATCTTAAAGAAAACAGGAACCGACAACAGGATGAAGCTAAGTCAGAAAATAATGGGGGCAACCCTCCCGGGCAATGAACTTTAATATAATCCCACGATATATCTTAATACCGCCTTTACCTTTACAAAACCAACCTTAAATTTTTCAAAATACCCCTTTTTGTGCCAGGAGAAAGATCCTACAGAACACCAGCGCGCCTTACGCAGCATAAGCCTATATCATAAGGATATGCATTAAGATTGCATCCATGGGCAGAAAA
Source organism: Syntrophomonadaceae bacterium (assembly GCA_003554535.1). The sequence continues at coordinate 1,511 of PWGT01000154.1, forward strand.
ACTTATGTGACACACTAGTGTCACATACCACTGTTATAATTAATCACCGACGGGATAAATAATTTCATCCAAAAATACAAACGGCCTACTTCAAGGCCTTCCAAAGCTAATGATGAGATACTCTTAGAAAAGAAAGGAGAGAAGATAAATGAGCCATACAAATAAAAGGGGAGTCTGCGGGAGCGAATTCTTCCGCCTGGCAACCGAGAAAGAACAAAGCCCTTACAGGGAACCGGAGTGGAAAAAACAACTGCTTGTGGCCTCCAACAAGTTCAAACTCCTGGGTGCTCTGGACGATATGGCCCGGGAAGAAGGGGCCCAGCTGCGCCACGCGCGCCCCGACACCCCGGACATATGCGTTTTCCCCGCCTCGGTCATGGTGGTTGACCGCCGTTACCTGGGCGCGGAAAACTGGCGCTTTTACTGCCAGTTCCTGGAGGAAGTAAACAACGATACAGATGAATACCCTCTAAGGGATGATGATGGTGAGATTCTTCTGGAAGAGCCGATTTATGACAAAACCCCGATCATAATCATAGATGCCAAACATGATTTTTCCCGGTGGGAAGGCCGTGAAGAATTTCCCGCCCCGGAGTATGCCCTGGGGGAAGTCCTCTATATAGATCAGCACTTAGTGGATATGGTGGTAGAGGAAGCACGCCGCCTGCTTCGTGAAAGTGCAGCCCGCTTCAGCCCCGCCCGGGCTGTGGGCAAACGTGAAGAAAAAGATTTAAAATCCGGCAAGATTAAAAGGATACTTTAACAAGTGATAATATTAGGTTAATAAAACTGAGGGGCAAAACAGGTAAAAATAAAAAGGAAACAATGCGAATTAATAAGTTTACGTGAGAAAGAACTCATTAAACCCGAACAATTTGGGATGGAAGCCGCCATCTTCTGCTCGGCTTATGAAGGAAAAAGCATAGTGTTTGTCAAATATATAAGCTGAAACACTTTTTAAAATATTTAATGTTTTTAGGGGGAGCAATGGGCTCAATTATAGGCTGGATTGATTTTGAAGAGAAAGAAAGAACCCGGATGATGGAAGTCATAAAGATGTTCCGCGAGCAGGATACTCGCGACGAACTGGGC
>PWGT01000172.1 GCA_003554535.1 Syntrophomonadaceae bacterium
TCAGATGATATTGCCCACCCGGAAAGAATTGAAAAACAAAGGATTTACTTGGAGGAGAATCCTGGTATAGACATCTTAGGAACTGAAGCATGGGAGTTTACCGGAGACCCTTGGAAAGAAGAATGTTTTTTAAAAAAAATGCCTGCTGATCCTTCTGGCATCGAAAGCTTATTTCATTATCGAAGCCCGTTGATTCATCCCTCGGTAATGTTTCGACGTAGCGTGTTTGCTAAAATTGGGCTTTATAATGTTAAATTTTATACTGAGCAAGATTTAGAACTATGGTCCAGGGCCTTGCAAATGAAAGTGGGGATAACCAATTTGCAAGAACCTTTACTTTATTATCGTGATATGGGCATGGTCAACAGGCGCTCGGAACTGGAAAGATTGCTCCGGCAGTTTAAGGCCCGGTATGCTTATAATACCTGGTCTCCTCGTTTAAATGCTTTGAAGATAGCTTCTCTTGTTTTTAGGGTAATGCCTGCATTTGTCAGAAAATGGGGGTATAAAAGGCTACGTTAAAATGGATAGGCAAGTGTTTCTTAAGATTTTTTTACATATGAAGAGGGAATTATATCTTCTTAAAGTAATTTACTTTTCAATAAAATTGTGACATTGGCGAAATAACCCGAAGGAAGTCATTTGGGTCGCTTGTAAATAAAAAGAAACTCTTTTATAATTAAGAGGCGGTTCTTAAAAAACCATAACAAGGGCCTGTAAAAGAAGGAAATAAGCCTTATCAAGTTGAAATCAATAAAGTATATATCGTACTTATAAAAGTCATACATTATGCTTGTTAATGCTTATTTGCTTAATCATACTAAAGATACTAAGGATCTATCTCTTCTTCATTAACCCATGGTTCCTGGGGATGTTTGGTTTATTTATTCGTATAATAATTAAGCATAAATATAATAATAACAAGTTAAATTTTGTAGATAGAATTTTGTGAGATTTAGGTGTAAAATAAAAAATATAGAATATTTGAGAGTTTTTGTTCAAGAGGGGAGGGGAGACGTTGGGAAACAACGGCCCCAAAACAGGATTTAATTTGTTTCAACTTGTGGGAGATATAGCACTGGTTAACTTGGCAATAATGCTGGCTTTTGTATTACGCCTTATGGAATTGCCCAGCGATAAGTTTGCCGCCTACTTAAACATGGTCCCTTTTGTTTCAATTATAGCAATTTTCATATTTAATTTTTATGGCCTGTACCATACTTCGCATAAAAAATGGTCAGAAATACTTGCTTCTTTGATAGTTTCCATATTTTTACTTACTCTGGTAACTATTTCAATGTCATACATGTTTCAGGAGTTCCATTTCCCAAGAAGTATCTTTTTCATTGGAGCAGTTCTCCAGGTAATAATGCTAGGAGTGTGGCGCTGGTTTATGCTCAACTGGGAAATGCGAATGCGTCCACCGCGGCGGGTAATTTGCATTGCTCCCAGTAATGAAGTGGATTTTCTGGTGCATAAGCTGGCCCAAAATAATGAAAAGGTTCTTGGGGTAATTACCAGTGGTATTGAAGAAAATAATCATGGAAGTTTTCAATGCCTTGGCAACTTTGACCAGTCTCGTGAAATTTGTACGCATTACAGGCCTGATGCTGTAATCTTATCCGGGGTGGTTCCTGATAATATTAAGGAAGAAATTGTACGGGGGAGTTTATCTATTGGATGGGAAATTTTTGTGGTGCCCAGCATTTATGAAATAATGATTTCTCAGACTGAGTTAGAAACTATTGAGGATACACCAGTTCTGAAGATAGATACTCCTTTAAATCCGGAACGTGAGCAGGTAAAGCGTATGTTAGACAGTGTAATAAGCTTTACCGGCCTGGTAATTTTATTACCTGTGATGCTGCTTATTGCATTAATGATTAAACTTGATTCCCCTGGCCCTGTTTTATATAAGCAAGAAAGAGTAAGCAGGAAGGGGAAGCATTTTATGCTTTATAAGTTCCGCACAATGGTGGATAAAGCAGAAGAGAAAACCGGGCCTGTTAATTCGAGCGCACATGATAACAGGGTTACAAGAGTAGGGAAATTACTCAGGTTTACCAGGCTTGATGAATTACCTCAATTATATAATGTCCTTAAGGGAGATATGAGTATGGTTGGCCCTCGCCCGGAAAGGCCCTATTTCGTGGAGCAATATGAACAAGAAGTTTCCGGTTATTCTTACCGGCATATGACTAAAGCGGGGATCACTGGCTTAGCTCAGGTAATGAGCAACCACAGCACATCCATTGAAGATAAATTGCGTTATGATCTTCTTTACACAAAAAATCATTCACCATTAGTGGACATAAAAATTCTTTTACAAACCATGAAAGTTGTTTTAATGCGTGATCGAGCATCATGAGCAATGTTTGGCGGAAATGAGGTAGGAGCATGAATTATAAAGGTGAAAAGTTATCCATTACTATTGTGGGTACCGGCTATGTGGGACTAACCACCGGAGTAGCTCTAGCATATTTGGGCCACCATATATTTTGCGTGGACAGCAAAGCTGAAGTGGTAGAAAGTTTAAAAAAGGGTGTTCCCACCATATATGAACACGGTATTGAGAGTTTGCTCCATGAA
>PWGT01000123.1 GCA_003554535.1 Syntrophomonadaceae bacterium
AACGTTCGTCGGCAAAACCAACAATGCTGATGCCGGTAACAATTAAGGTAACCGTGCTATTTGTGTCGGCATCGGAAAAGTATATATGATTGCCCTTGCTTGTGATCTCATAATCTCCAAAATCGTGCGGTAAATTGACTCGATCCCCATCGCCGGCGGTAAATTTAACATTTTTACCAGGTTCGATATTGAGAATCTCTTTAGCACCGGTGCCAATAATTATTGAATCAGACGTGATGTCTATTTCCTGGCCCTTACCGCTTAAAACTTCTCTGGAAATAATAGGTGGCGCCGATTCTAGCAATTCAACAATATCGTCAACCCTTAATTTTACATCACCTCTCCATTTTGCTAAAATTGTTTCTGCTCTATATTCTGTGGTTTTTCCCTCGGCGTCGAGAATTTCTCCCTGAATATTGCCTTGAATATAATCCGCCATCTCCTTAGAGTTATCCATCTGAAAGATGCCGCCCCAGTTATTTTTTTTAAATTCGTTTTCGCCGACATTGTATGCCATATCAGATGCTACATCCTTAACTTCTTGCGGTAGGTCATTGAACGACCTATCAGGAGGATACATTTTAATGCTACCATCATCAAATTCGATACCCCATTTTAAGGCTTTGTTTACAGAGTCCTCAGCTTGCTTAACAAAATAAGGATAAATATTTACGAATAAATTATATTGCTGTTCTAAGGTTATTGTTGCCCACTCTTTATCTTTATTTAGGAAAACAAAATTATAGGCATGCTGTCCTTTCAACGGGGCGGCTTTTGCTAATTTTTCTGCATTATCGCTTGGTACTCCGGCATCAACCAAGTCGTTGATTACCCTATTTTCATCCCATTGACCGATATCGTATCCACGGCCTATAGTCACACCGGATTCTTCTGTTTCAGGCCAATGAATTGTGCGGCTTGTTGGCTCTCTTTTTTCCCAGCCTTCCCAGTTGAAGGTAAACTGACCCTCAGGCACATTAAGCCAATTAAAAGGTCCCTTATTGTCAATAAGGAATTGCAAGGGGTTTACGGTTCCGGCTTTTATTCCGCCAAATGATTTTGTAGAAAGTATGGTGTTGAGTTCGAAATGCAGATGAATCGGGGAGCCAGCCTGTCGCAATGTTCCAATTTGCTGTGCTTGAGAAACTGAGTCTCCCTTGGAAAGATTATCCAATGCGTAGGTATGACCATATATAGCCAGAAATTTAGTTCCATTTGCAAGGGTATGTTCAATATGCAACCTGCTAAGATTTTCTGTGGAATCATAATCTCTTACCAGGTGTCGGATGACACCCTCGCTGATAGCATAAACGGGTGTGTCTTTATCATATGGATCATTATGTGTTCCAGTCCAGTCTACACCACCATGCTCAAATCCATGATTAGTAAAATAAATGGGTGACTTGTAATCATAATTTGTATGAGTGGTTAGGTTGTTATCATCATTTGGCGGAACAGGCAAAGCCCATCCAAAATTTATAAAGCACTCAGCAGGAACATAATATTCACCCATAATTTCAGAAGAGCTGCTGGTCGTAACCGAACATTCTGAATCAATATCTACTGAAGCATTTACTGAACTTAAGGCAAGAAAAATACCAATAAAAATGATTATGCTTCCAGTGATTATAACTCTTAATTTTTTATGCATTGTTTTTTCTCCTGTTTTTTCGGTAAGAATGTATGCCATAATATGGTATTCAACCAATCTTTTGGATTGAAAAAACGACGCGCCTGCCCATGAAAACTGTCATGAACAGTATCATGTATATTTGCGGGCGGATAGCTCGGCATGCCGGCACACAATCCTGCATTTGGCCTGCCCAAAGCCTTGGCACCTGTTTTTTTTCCAATTTATTTTGCCGGTTGCAGGCAGTATAAAGCTGGCATTTTGAACTCACAAACAGCACCGCATACCGGAAAATAAGAGGCCTGCGTGACAAGCCTTCGATTTTAAATAAAACCGAACTCAGATGTCACAAAGTGCTCCTGTATAGCCCTTCAGTCGATGACATAGCGTCGGATTCGGCCTCTTAAACGGCGTGAAGTTGTAGAAGAAAGCCTTTGCTGTCGACTACCGACATCTTAATTTCGCTGATTCAGGCTTTATGAGACGTTCACAAAAAAAAGCCGAACTACCCCAATGATATGGCAGTCCGGCTGTCTTAAGGAAGTGCAACGAAAACAAGTGTAGGTAAGATTCGCAACTTTACGCCCCAACCTCACGATTATTTTAGCTTTGTCATATAATTAATCTGAAGTTTCCCGCTTTTGAAACTTCGGCTTGGCGGGGGTGACCGGCGCGAAAATTAAAATCCAACAAATTCAGCAGGTTAGCAAAAATCGTCGTCCTGGTAACCCCTTGAAATAATTAGATATATTTTCTCATTCAAGCCGAAATTTGTTAATATTTTATTAAAAAACAGGAGTTTATAGTTGAGTGTGAGGCCAGGCTGTGCTATATTTTTTTTCGACAAAAAAAATTCCAACAGCACAAGAAAGGCCCCACACATGATGATCCTATACGATATTCTGTCTAAACTCAAACACGAATTTCGGGCTTCCCGAAAAGGAGAAGAGCGGGG
>PWGT01000093.1 GCA_003554535.1 Syntrophomonadaceae bacterium
AGTATAGCTATTACTGCTGGAAGCCGTGGTGTTTCCCAGATACCGCAGATTCTTATAAGATGTATAGAGCATTTAAAAAATCTTGGGGCTAATCCATTCATTGTTCCATCAATGGGTAGTCATGGAGGGGCTACTGCAGAAGGTCAATTGTCTGTTTTAGAGCATCTCGGCATTACAGAGGAATCCATGGGTGTGCCGATATTTTCTAGTATGGAAGTTGTCCAAATTGGCACAACTTCATTAGGTGATCCAGTTTATATGGATACCAATGCCTGGAAAGCTGATTGGATAATAGCAATTAACAGGATAAAAACTCATACGGCTATGTCGGAAGAAATTGAAAGCGGTTTATTAAAAATGATTTCAGTTGGCCTGGGTAAAGAGAAAGGATGTAGCCTGATCCATTCCCTGGGTTTGGGCAAGGCTATCCAGGACATGGCCCAGGAAGTTCTTAATACCGGGAAAATTCTTGGTGGACTGGCCATTATAGAAAATTCCAGGGAAGAGATTGCTGAAATAGTTGGCGTTAAGCCTGAAAAAATGGCCGATCAAGAAAAGGAACTTTTAGTTAAATCAAAAGAGCTTATGCCAAGCCTTCCTTTTAAGCATATTGATGTTTTAATCGTAGAAGAAATAGGAAAAAACATTAGTGGTACAGGGATGGACACTAATGTAATCGGCCGGTTTATGCTCCCTCACTTACAGGATCCCCCTCAACCCCAAATTGATATTATTACCGTTTTGGATCTTTCCCAAAAGACGGGAGGTAACGCAATGGGTATCGGTTTGGCAGATATAACCACACGTAAACTCGTAAACAAAATTGATTATCAAGCAACCTATAAGAATGTTATAGCTGCTGGATTCTTAAACCGGGCTAAAATACCGATTACCATGGAAAATGACCGGGAGGCTATTGAACTTGCTTTAAAAGCAAGTAATTGTAGTAATGCCAAAGATGCCAGGGTAGTTAGAATTCATAACACCCTGGAATTAAGCGAATTATTAATTTCTGAATCCTTGCTTGAAGAAGCTAAAGAGGCTTCATTTGACATTGTGTCATCTTTAAAAGATTTGGCTTTTGATGATAATGGTAATCTAACTTAGGTTACAGTAGTTTTGAGCTATTTAATTGAACAAGGATTAAAGAAAGTATTTGGTGAGAAATTTAACAATGGAGGTGGAGAAAATAAAAAAAATTTTAGTAATATTGCCCATGTATCACCCAATAGGTGAGGAAATATTGGCAAAAGAAGCGCAGTTAATAAAAACAAATGATTACTCTCCTGCTAACCTTAAAAAAGTAGTTCGTGAGGAAAAAGTTGATGCAATAGTATTAAGGGGGCCTGCGAGAATTACCAGAGAAATAATAGAAGAAGCAGATAGTGTCAAGGCTATATCCGGGGCTGGACGTGGCCTGGATAACATTGATGTAGATGCTGCGACAGAAAAGGGAATTGCTGTATTGAACTGTCCCAGCGTTAATGCTGTTTCAGTAGCGGAACATGCTTTTTTATTGCTCTTAGCCTCAGCAAAGAAACTGCTTTCATGCGACAACGCAGTGAGAGAGGGTAATTATGATCTTAGAACTATCTTGCGTCCACGGGAATTGACAGGCAAGGTATTGGGCTTAATCGGTACCGGCGCTATAGGTTCTTCTCTTGCTAGTATGGCAAAAGGTGGGTTTAAGATGGAGGTTAAGGCATATGATCCTTTTGTTGATCCTGCTTTAGTAAATTCTTTAGGGATTGAATTGTATCATGATATGCATAGCCTTTTGCCAGTATGTGATTTTATATCTCTTCATGTACCCCTTACTGCTAAAACAAAAAATCTTATAAGCGATAAAGAATTTGATCTCATGAAGCCTACAGCAATAATTGTTAATACTGCCAGGGGTGGAATTATAGATGAAACAGCTTTAACTAAAGCTCTCAGTGAAAAAAAGATAGCCGGAGCAGGCCTCGATGTTTTTTGTGATGAACCGGATATTAAATGCGAATTGCCTTTATTCAATCTAGATAACGTTGTTTTTTCCCCCCATATTGGAGGGATAACTGAAGAAGCAACTTATAGAATGGCAGAAGCAGTGGCAATTAATCTTTTAACTTTTCTAAATGGCAAATTCCCTGAAAGCATTTGTAACGCAGATGAAATTGGTATAGCAAAACTAGCATCAGATTAAAAATGATAGCTATAGTTTTTTCGTTTCAATGATAATGAAGGATGGACCATAAAAAGAAATGGAGGTTTATACAATGCCAATCGTACATATAAACATGTTCAAAGGAAGAACGTTGGATCAAAGACGTGAAATGGTCAAGGAAGTTACCGAGTCAATTGTTAAAACTTTAAAATGTGACAAAGAAGCTGTAAGAATCATAGTAAATGAAGTAGAAAAAGAAGATGTCAGTGTAGGGGGCGTTCTACGTTCAGATCAAGAAAAAAAATAACAGTTTTTCTATGACCATAGCGGAAAATTATTAATGAATAGTAGCAACCTTTTTGGGTGATTTTAATATAACTAGGATAGTTTAGATTTTTATAGGAGGTTTTATTTTATGACAGTAGCTGGGACTATACTTCGAATTAACCTGACAGACGGAACGGTTATGAAGGATAATCCAGAAGAAAACTTTTATAGGCATTATTTTGGTGGAAGAGGATTAATCTCTTACTTTTTGCTGAATGAAATGAAAGGCGGCGAAGATCCTCTTGGACCAAAGAATAAATTGATATTTTCTTGCGGCCCATTTGTTGGGACAGCAATACCAGGTTCAGGTCGAAACAGTGTAGGAGCGAAGTCCCCCTTAACTGGAGGTTACGGGGACAGTGAAGCGGGCGGTTTCTGGGGAGCTGAATTAAAGCAGGCTGGATATGATGCCATTATTTTGGAAGGCAAAGCAGAAAAACCAGTATATATATGGATTCAAGATGGAAAAGTGGAAATTCGCGATGCCGAACATCTGTGGGGCAAAAAAACAGCAGAAGCTGAAGAACAGATCAAAGAAGAGCTGGGAGAAAATAGAGCCAGAGTAGCCCAAATTGGAGTTGCGGGTGAAAATATGGTCAGCTATGCCAATATAGTAAATGATCTGACCCATTTCTATGGCAGGACAGGAATGGGCGCAGTAATGGGTTCAAAAAAAGTTAAAGCAATTGCTGTTAAAGGAAACAATAAGCTGAAGCCTGCCGATCCCGAAGGAGTAAAGGAACTTGTTCAGTTTATGGCTAATAATTTTAAAGAAAAAGTAAATCATTTTCATGAATATGGTACAGCATTTATGGTTAATGCGCTAAACCATGTTGGTGGTTTGCCGACAAAAAACTTCTTACGAGGAACTTTTGACGGAGCTGATAAAATATCCGGGGAAACAATGAAGGAAACAATTTTCATCAAAAATGAAACTTGTTATGCATGTCCTGTACGGTGTAAAAGAGTAGTTGAAGTTAAAGAACCATATCAGGTAGATTCAGTTTATGGTGGTCCGGAATATGAAACCCTGGCTTCACTTGGTTCTCTACTCGAAATAGATAATCTCGCTGCAATAGCTAAAGGTAATGAGATATGTAATGCTTATGGCTTCGATACAATTTCTGCGGGAGTCACAATTGCTTTTGCGATGGAATGCTATGAAAAAGGCCTAATAACGAAAGAAGACACAGATGGGTTAGAAGTTAAGTTTGGCAATGCAGAGGTTATGCTTGAATTATTAGAACAAATAGCACTGAAAAAAGGCTTTGGAAAACTACTGAGCGAAGGAAGTAAAAAGGCTGCTGATAAATTCGGTGGTGATGCTTCTAAATACGCGATGCACATTAAGGGGCAAGAAATACCTATGCATGAGCCTCGTTTTAAAAGTGGCCTGGGCATTGGTTATATGGTTTCTCCAACTGGAGCAGATCATTGTCACAACATCCACGATACTTACTTTGACACCTCTGCTGATGCAATTAAGCCCTTGGGTATTCTTGAACCTATTCCGCTGCAAGATATAGGTAAAGAGAAAATGCGGTTATTGGGCTATTTTGGGAATTGGCGTCACTTTGGTAACTGTGCCCACCTATGTATGTTTGTTCCCTGGAATTTTAAGCAGGCAGTTAAGATGGTAGAAGCTACTACTGGCTGGACAACTAGCTTATGGGAAATATTAAGAATTGGTGAGCGTGCTGCTACATTAAGTCGTATTTTCAATATTCGTGAAGGCTTTGGAGCGGAAGATGATATTCTAAAAGACCGCTGGTATGAAGAGGTTTTTGAAGAAGGGCCCTATAAGGGTTTTAAGTTTACAAAAACAGAGCTTGAGAAAGCTAGAGATTGCTATTACGGTGTTATGGGCTGGGATAAGGATGGAATTCCAACAGAGGGCAAATTAATAGATTTAGGTATTGATTGGGCTCAGAACCAGTTAAATGTGGAAGCATAGGATAAAAGTGCTTTTTAATAAGTTCTTTAAAAACTATTATATGAAATTATTATTACACTTTGTAACTATGGGCACTTTTAATAAGGATTATCACATAGTTTCCTCATAATAAGGGGGTGATGAAGTGTCCGATTTAAAAGTTGTAATTACAGACTATGAATATGAAACAACAGCGAACGAAGAGAGAATAATTAAAGAAGCAGGTGGCACTCTATTTCCTACTCAATGTAAGACTGAAGAAGATATTATAGAAGTTGCACATGATGCTGTCGGCCTTATTGTCCAGTACAAGCAGATTACTTCCCGTATTATGGATGCATTGAAAAACCTGCGTGTTATTTCTCGCTATGCTGTGGGAGTCGATACTATAGATGTAGCAGCAGCAACAGAGAGAGGTATTTATGTAGCTAATGTTCCGTACTACTGTCAAGATGAGGTTTCTGACCATGTGATAGCTATGCTTATGTCTTTTTCGAGAAAGATAATTGTAGCAGATCGTTTTGTGAAAAGTAATAATTGGGACTTCAAGCTGACAAAACCAATTCACCGTTCAGCTTCCACTGTTGTAGGATTTGTAGGATTTGGCAAGATCCCTAAAAACCTGGCCTCAAAATTAAGAGCACTTGGATTTGATTTAATTGCTTATGCTCCTCGTACTGATCAAAAAACAATGGCACATTATGGTGTGCGAAAAGTAGAGTTTGAAGATATTTTTAATCATTCTGATTTCGTTTCACTTCATGTTCCTTTAAATGATAAGACCAGAGGATTAATTGGGCCATCTCAACTTTCTAAGATGAAACCCTCGGCTTATTTGATAAACACTGCCCGTGGACCAATTGTTGATGAGGCGGCGTTAGTAAACGCCCTTCAAAAAGGAGAAATAGCGGGAGCTGCACTGGATGTAGTGGAGAAGGAGCCGATTAATCCGGATAATCCCTTACTGAAAATGGAAAACGTAATAATAAACCCTCATATGGCCTGGTATTCTGAAGAAGCCCAGACGGAATTGCAGACAAGAGCTGCAGAAAACGTAGCATCTGTGCTGAAGGGTGGGGTTCCTAAATATTGGTTTAATCAAAAGGCAATCCAAGATAACAGTAAGTAGTGGTTTCTAATATTTTTCCAAAGTAATTACAATATTAAGGAAGGAGCACAGGGTAATGAAAAATTTTAGCTGGCAACTGCCATCAAAGATTTACTTTGGTAACGGCGAAAGCAAACAGGTTGTGGAAAGGGTTAAAGAACTGAGAGGCAACAAAGTTCTCCTGGTAACTGATAAAGGTCTTGAACATATCGGATTGCCGGATCAAATAAAAAGAATGCTATTAGAAGCCTCTATTGAGGTAGTAATCTTCAATGAAGTTAAGCCCGATCCCACTGTAGAAGTGGTAGAGAGCGGTGTTAAAAAAGCAAAGGACAATAATTGTGATCTTTTAATCGGACTTGGTGGAGGCAGTTCTATAGATACAGCTAAGGCTATTGGAATGCTGGTCACTAATGGAGGTAAAGCCAGTGATTACTGGGGCAATCCGCCCAAAATTGATCCTCTACCAATGATTGCTATCCCCACAACTGCGGGAACAGGAAGTGAAGTTACTTTTGTTACTGTGATTAAAGATAATGAAAAGAAAGTTAAAATGGGGGTAGGTTATAGCCCTCAAATGGCACCTAATATAGCGTTGTGCGATCCGGAGCTAACAATTAGTGCTCCCGCACATATTACTGCATCTACCGGACTGGATGCTTTAACACATGCTGTAGAGGCTTATACTAACACTAAGTATGATCCTATATCTGAGGCTCTTGCCTTAAAGTCAATCGAATTAATAGGAAAATATTTGCGTCCTGCAGTGGCTAATGGCGACAATATGGAAGCAAGATATTATATGCTCCTGGGTAATTTGCTGGCTGGTCATGCTTTTGCAAATAAACTGCTTGGTATAGTACATGCTATTACTTCACCTATGGGAGGATATTGTGATGCCCCCCATGGTGTTGTTAATGCTATTTTATTACCCCATGCCATGAAATTTAATTATATCGGTAATCCTGAGAAATTCGCAGACGTAGCAGAGGCTCTGGGTGAAAATGTTGTTAACATGACCGATCTAGAGGCAGCGCAAAAAGGCATTGAAGCTGTTCACCAGCTGTCCCATGATGTAAATCTGCCTTCAGGGTTAAGTAAAGTTGGTGTTCAAGAGGAAGACATTGAAGATGTCTGTAAAGCCGCTATGAATAATATAAATATTTCGATCAATCCAAGAAAGCCAAGTGTTGAAGACTTGATTGCAATTTGTAAGGCAGCTATGTAAGTACTCGATTTTGGAGGAGATAATAATTATGAATTATAAAAAGTTCAACCTTGATCAGAAAGTGGCTATTGTTACTGGGGGGGGCAGTGGTATAGGTCGTGCCCTATCTTTGGGTCTTGCTGAAGCCGGGGCAGATGTAGTCCCAGTCGGCAGAACGGCTTCAAAAATTGAAGATACAGCGAAAGGAATTAAGGATTTAGGCAAAAAAACAATGGTTATACCAACCGATGTAACTGTTAAAGAGCAGGTTGAAGAGCTGGTTAATAAGGTAAAAACTAGTTTTGGCAGTGTAGATGTGCTTGTAAATTGTGCAGGCTTAAACATTAAAAAGCCTGTTTTGGATCTGGAAGTAGAAGACTGGGAAAAAGTAATGGAGGTAAACTTGAAAGGTATATTTATACCTTGTCAGGTTGTGGGTAAAGAGATGGTAGCAAAAAGGAACGGCAAGATTATTAATATAGCGTCAATGGGTTCATATTTTGGGATTACTGGATCCGGGCCATATTGTGCCAGCAAAGGCGGTGTTGAGCAATTTACGAAGGTGATGGCTGTTGAATGGGCTCCATTTAACGTCCAGGCTAATTCAATTGCTCCCGGTTTTTTTAGGACGGAATTAACTAAACCGGTATTTGAAAATGATACTGCCCGGGAACGCATTTTTAATAGAACTCCCATGAACAGGGCTGGTGAAGTAGAAGAACTCGTTGGTGCAGCAGTTTATCTTGCTTCTGAAGCTTCAGATTTTGTTACAGGTATTACCTTGCCTGTCGACGGAGGGTTTGTTGCTTACGGTATCTAAAAGTATAACAAAAAATTAATATATTTTTTAAAAGGAATTTTAGTATTACAATAGAATGATTATTATACTCAATTGAGTTAACATGTATAGTTTTATGTTTCATAGTTTGCAAATTAAAAGTTGTAATTTTCTAAACTGGTCAGGAAACCTGATTTAAGATACTGCATAATAATTAGTGGCTGTAATATAGTTGTTTTTCTAACGGAGGTGAGTTCAGCCCTTGTTAAAAGGAATTGAAAAATTTAATGATTACTTAGAAAAAGGCACGATTATGCTTATTTGTTTATTAATGGCGGCTATGATTGTTATTGTTTTTAGCCAGGTTGTTGCAAGGTATGTTTTTAGTACAACTTATCCGTGGATGGAGGAAATGAGTCGTTTTATAATGATTTGGCTTGCCTTCACTGGGGCTGCTGTTATGCTACGCAAAGGTGGGCATATAGCCGTTACGGTTGTGAGGAATTTACTTCCTTTTAGGATTCGTCAATTAATGTTCTTAGTAGATAGGTTATTGATTACTATATCGTTAGCGGTGCTAATTTACTATGGGGCAATTATTTCTCTGCGGTATTTACCCCGAACACCAGTGACTATGGATTTCCCTATGACATATGTTTACATGGTTTTTCCTTTAACTTTTACTTTGATGTTTTTTTTCTTGATAGAAGATATAGTCCGCGTGGTTTTTGCCCCGAAAAAGGTAGATCAACTCTTCCGTCTTGTTGAAGATCCCGAGCTTTTAATTAGTGGAGAGCTGGATAAGATGGAAGGTTTACAGCTTGAGGGTAAGGAAGACTAAGGAGGGCTCCTTATGGCTATGATACTGTTTGTCGTATTTCTTATAATAGCAATGCCGGTGGGCTTTGCTCTCGGTATTTCTGCTTTTTATTACTTTTGGATTGAGGGAAATTTGCCAACTGAAGCTTATATGAATACACTTTTTTCTGGTATAAATACTTTTTCCCTCATGGCTATTCCCTTCTTTGTCTTAGCTGGCTCGTTGATGAATGAAGGGGGCCTAACAATCCGCCTTGTAGCGCTTGCACGCTCTTTAGTGGGACATATAATTGGTGGGTTAGCGCATGTAAATGTTGTTACTAGTATGCTATTTGCTGGAATCACTGGTTCTGCTGTAGCGGATACATCGGCTGTTGGCAGTATTCTTATTCCTTCTATGGTAGAAGATGGATATGATCGAGACCTCGCTACAGCGATTACTGCAGCAAGTTCTACGGTGGGACCCATTATTCCTCCAAGTATCCCGATGGTGGTTTATGGTGTTACTGCTGGTGTTTCTATCGGAGGAATGTTTCTTGCCGGGGCAATACCAGGTCTTATTTTAGGTTTAAGCCAGATGGGTTTAATTGTTTATTTTGCAAAAAAGAGAGGTTATGGTGCAACGCATAAATTCAGCTTTGCTAGCCTTTGGGGAGCAATCAAGGGCGGTTTATGGGCTCTTGGAATGCCAGTGATTATTCTTGGAGGTATTTTTGGTGGAGTTTTTACTCCTACAGAAGCGGCTGTTATAGCAGTTGTTTATGCACTGATTGTTGGTTTTTTGGTAACTAAAGAATTAAAAATTCAAAGGTTGCCAGCCATTTTCCGTGATGCTGCTTTGACCACTTCAGTAGTGATGATCGTTATAAGTATGGCTGCTGTTTTTGGCAGGGTGCTTACTTTGGAAAGAATACCACCTGCAATGGCTGAAGTGTTCCTTAGTGTGTCCGACAATCCAATTATCTTACTATTATTGTTGAACCTCTTTCTATTATTCGTTGGAACATGGTTGGAATTAGGTGCGGCAGTAGTTATTCTAGTCCCGGTGCTTGCACCTTTACAGATCCAATTGGGGTTGGATCCTTTGCATTTTGGAGCTATTGTGATTATCAATTTGATTATTGGTTTTATAACGCCCCCTCTTGGGGTATGTTTGTTTGTGGGTAGTTCAATTGGGAAAGTAAGTATAGAAGACTTGATCAAAGTCATCTGGCCCTTTATTGTAGTAGGTATTCTTTTGATATTACTTGTTACTTTTGTCCCGGCGTTGACGACATGGTTACCGTCGATTATGATGTAAAATCATCTTTTACTCAAGTTTTCTGGTATTTAGAGTTAGTTAAGAGTCCATTAGTTTTTTGGAGGTGATTGATGGTAAAATAATTTCTATAAAGAAGGTTTGTAGTTGAAATTTATTGTTTAACACAAAAGGAGGAGGAGTTAAATTGTTTTTTGGTAAAAGTAAAAATATAATAATGTTTTTTGTAGTATTAATGTTGGCGTTAGGAATGATGTTTGCTGCAGGCTGTGATGAAGCAGATGTTCCAGATGAAGAGGTTGATGAGCCTGAAGAAGAGGTTGAAGAAGAAGAGGAAGAAGCTGAACCTGTAGAACCTGAATATGAGTGGCGATTTGGGGCTTACTTTTCTACAGACCACCATCTAACGCAAGGTGCTTTAAAATTTGCTGAAGAAATGGAAAGACTTACTGATGGTCGCGTTGTTGTAGACGTTTACCCTGATATGCAATTAGGGACAGGTGAAGAGATGTTGGAAGGTGTCCAGTTAGGTAGTTTAGAATTTTGTGAAGCTACTTTAACTGCTGTTACCGAGTGGGATGACACCTTTTTCTTCTTAAACTTACCTTTCCTTTTTCACGAACCGGAAGTTGCATATGCTTTCCTTGATGGTCCCATGGGTAGAGACCTGATTGGTGAAATAGCTGATACCAATATCCGTGTCATTGCATTTTGGGAAAATGGTATGCGTAACATAACCAGTAACATTGGACCGATTGAAGAGCCTGATGATATAGTTGGTCAGGATATCCGCTTGATGCCAAATCCTGTGCATATGGATGGTTTTGACCAGGTAGGGGCAAACCCGACACCAATGGCATTTGATGAATTGTTCACCGCTTTACAGCAAGGTGTAATTGATGGCCAAGAGAACCCTCTGGCTAACATTTACGATATGTCTTTCCATGAAGTGCAGGATTATTTAACCGTAAGCGGTCATTACTATGATGTGACAGGCTTCTATATTACTGAAGAACTTTATCAGTCTGTGCCAGAAGATATTCAAGATGCTATTGATGAGGCAGCTGTAGCTGCTACGAAATATCATCGTAGATTAGCACGTGAAGCTGATGAAGAGTTACTCGAGTATTACTTGGAAAGCGGAGATTTTGAAGAAGTTACCGTGCTTACTCCTGAGCAAAAAGAAGTATGGCAGGAAGCCATGGAAGGAACATACGATAATTTCAGGGATCAGATTGGCCCTGATTTTCTTGATGAGGTTTTGGAAGAGGTTGATCGCCTCCATCAGGAGTTTTACGATGGGGAACTCGACACTTCTGAACTTTATTAGATAAGAAGGTTAGAAAATAAAATAATGATAAATACATGCCAGGGTAGGATTTAATTTCCCCCCTGGCATGTTTAAATGGGTGCGATTAGTTTTAGTTGTTCGTTTTCCAGAAACATATTACAAGATAATTTATTTCTATATAACTATATATTATTATTCCTGAGAGTCAGGCCTTACTGCCGCTTTAATAATATCTTTCCCTTGATAATGATAGTTATTTGCTAAAGAATCTATAATTTCTCCCACACGCTCTAAGGGTACGATATGGGTTACTAAGTCACTGAAAACATTTGGGATTTTTTCAATCCATCTTAATCCCTTAATGAAATGTTTTGGATAAGCGCCCCAAACTCCATATACAGTATTATTCTTCCCTATAAGGTGTTTAAAAGGATTTATTTCAACTTCTCCATTATCGGTGAAGTTACCAACTTCAACAAAAGTGCCTCCTTCACCAAGCATGTCTAGACCTTCTCGAACCGCCTTTGGAGAACCAGCACACTCTAAAACAACATCTGCACCAAAACCATTAGGGGTGTGTTCTTTTGCAATAGTAATTCTTTCATCAGGGCCATATTTTTCTATGTTTATGGTAACATCAGCACCCAGTTCTTTTGCTAAGTCTAATCTTCCCTGTGGAGCGCCAATTGATATAATTTTTGATGCACCGGTTAAAAATTTCGAAAACATGAAACCCTTTCGAAGTGACATTTTTGCTGCATGCATCCCAACCCGATTTTTCAGATGAACAACCCGTAGCCTGTGTAGCATTTTGAAAAGTGCTTCTGCAGATTTTGTACCGGATATAGCAATGGAGTAGCTGTGAAAAGCAACTGCCGGGTAATCCTTATCTGCGGCCGCTTTGCGAATACTATTTTGTCCTTTTAGGATTGCAAAAACAAAACTAATTGGGGCCAGATAACCCTTTACGATATCTTCTCTGAATGTTTTGGAGAAAA
>PWGT01000053.1 GCA_003554535.1 Syntrophomonadaceae bacterium
AGGTGTTACCGTGAAGGGAACCACAGGAACGGATGGATACCTCTACCTGGAAGGCATCGATGTTAGCGATAAACACTATCCCAAGGCCCGCCTGGAGCTTGAGAGGCGAACCAAAACCAGTGTGCAAAAAATGCTGCGTAAAGTAGAGGTTGGTGATGACCTTTATAATATCTCCGGCGAGTTGGAACAATACAAGGGATATACCGTATCGGAGATAAACGGGGCTCGCAATACCATTGAGTTTGCCAATGGAGTAACACTTTCTGCGGGAGACGCCCAGGGTGATGTTAACGAAATGACCCTGCGCCGCATCCAGATTCGCGAAACTATTAAATCTCATCTGGAAAAAGAGCGTGAGCTTTACTATCGCGGCATCAAGGTGCTTTCACTGTTCTTTATCGATGAAGTGGCCAAATACCGCCAGTATGACCAGGAAGGTAACCCGTTAAACGGGGAATATGCCCGGATATTTGAAGAAGAATATATGAAAGAGATCGAGGAGTGGGTAAATTCCCGAAGTGATGCCTATGCCGATTACCTGCGTAATATAGAAGCGGCCAAAACCCATAACGGTTATTTTTCTATTGATAAAAAGGGGCGGCTTACCGACCCCAAGGTTAAAGCCCGCGAAACAGAATCAGAAGACGAGGACGCTTATAACCTGATCATGAAGGATAAAGAAAGACTTCTGAGCTTTGACGAGCCTACCCGCTTTATCTTTTCACACTCCGCCCTGAAAGAAGGATGGGATAATACCAACGTGTTTCAGATCTGCACCTTGAAGCACAGCGACTCTACTATCAAGAAGCGCCAGGAAGTGGGCAGGGGGCTACGGCTTTGTGTGAATCAGGAGGGGGAAAGAATAGATGATTCTGTGCCGGGTATTGATGTCCATGATATTAATGTCCTCTCCGTAGTAGCCAGCGAATCTTACGAGGACTTTGCCAAATCCCTGCAGAATGAAATTGCCGAAACCCTATCGGATCGACCCCAAGCATGTGATGTCCAATTTTTCCTTGATGAGGTATTAACCAATGAGCGGGGGGAAGAAGTCAAAATTGATCAACGTTTAGCTAATAAGATCTATCAAACTTTTGTTAGAAACTACTATGTAGATGAGGAAAATAGATTAACGGAAAAATATTATGAAGCTGTAGAAGCTGATGAAGTTAAGCTACCCGACGAACTAGAAAATTACAAACAACCTTTAGTAGATCTGGTTAGCAGTGTTTATAGTCCCGATGCTACACCAATGGTTGAAAATGAACGGCAAAAAAATGTAGAGCTTAAAGTCAACGATAACTTTTACAAGGAAGAGTTTAAAAAGCTCTGGAATAAGATAAATGTTAAGTCCGCTTATACAGTAAATTTTGATACCGGGGAACTAATTGAGCGTTGTGTGCAAGCATTAAACAGTAAGTTGAAAATAGCCGATATTTCCTATCAAGTTAAGGATGGCACCCTGGATACTATTAAGTCCAAGGAGGAATTGGAGAAGGGCGCTGCCTTCGTGCAGGAAAGGTCAGAAACAGATAAAGCATATTCAGCAGTTACTTCTAACGTTAAATATGACCTGGTGGACAAGTTACTCGATGAAACCAGGTTGACTCGTAAGACCATAGTTAGCATCTTGACCGGCATTAACCAGGAGATTTTTGAGCAATTCAAAAAGAACCCGGAAGAGTTTATATTAAAATCTGCCCGCATTATTAATGAAGAGAAAGCCACTACCATTATCGAGCAGATTACCTACAATCCATTAAATGAGACTTATGACACCACTATCTTTACGCAGAATAACCTTAAAGGTAAGTTAGGCGATAATGCCGTCCCGGCCAACCGACACGTTTATGATTATGTAATCACCGATTCCGGAACAGAAAGAAACTTTGTCAAAGAACTGGACACCAGTGAAGAAGTGAATGTTTACGCCAAACTTCCCCGGGGCTTCTTTATACCTACCCCCGTGGGCAACTATAACCCCGACTGGGCCATAGTTTTCCATGAAGGCAAAGTTAAACACGTTTATTTTGTTGCCGAAACCAAAGGTAGAATGGAAAGTATGTATCATATGGGAATAGAAAAAGCTAAAATGGCATGCGCCAGAAAGCACTTCGCCCAAATCAGCAATGAGGCTGTTAAATACGAAACAGTGGATAGCTTTGAGGAGTTGATGAAGATTGTAAAATAAAGGATTGTTCTATTGCTCATCATAAGTATGTTAATAATTTAATATGAAAGAAGGCTCATTGTGAAGGAGAAAACATTTGCCAAAACGATAAAATTATTTCTAATTGATGGTGCTCCAAATGGCAGAATGTCTGCAGAATTATCTAACTGGACTGGAAAAGCTTACAAGATACCTCGAACTATGTTATCAATAAGTGGAGACTGTTCTGATATAAAGGGAGTAGGCGGATATATGCTATTTGGAATAGATCCTGAGGATAATAAAGATATGGTTTATATTGGAGAGTCAGAAGAGGTATATGAAAGATTACGTTATCATTTAGAAAATAAAGAGTTTTGGAATGTTGCAATAGTTTTTGTAAGCAAAGACGATAATTTAAATAAAGCAC
>PWGT01000202.1 GCA_003554535.1 Syntrophomonadaceae bacterium
AGAGGGATCAATGCTTCGTCAACCACTAATACTAAGAATCGCACCCCGGGAAGCGTATCTCCTTTTAGCGGTATGTGCAGCACATGTAAAGGTGATTGCCCGGGTTTGTGTGAAGTGGGGAGATCTGCCTATAGAGGCAGAGAGGTGATTTATCCTCAACCTTTTGGGGATACTACTTTTGCTTCTGAAAAAGATTATCCTGTAGATTTATCACATTTTAATATTATGGGAACGGCATTGGGTGCAATGGGTGTTGATGCAACCAGTGACGAGGCTGTTTTCAATAATGTAAATACCGAAGTTGCGCTTGGAAAAAATAAAGAGCTTAAGTTAAAGTTACCAATAGTCATACCGGGAATGGGTTCAACTAAGGTAGCATCAGACTACTGGGAAGGGCTAGCTGCAGGTGCTGCCATTTCAGGGGTGGCCATCGTTATCGGGGAAAATATTTGTGGGATGGATATGCAAAGCAGGTTTAAAAACGGCAAGGTAATCGATTCTCCAGAGCTTAAGAGGCGCCTGGATGCATTTAATCGCTGGAATAACGGGTACGGGGCTATAGTGTTGCAATCAAATGTGGAAGATACTAATTTTGGTGTTCTGGAGTATGCTTTAGGAGAGTTGGGTGTTAGCGGTGTAGAAATTAAATGGGGGCAGGGAGCCAAGTCTATTGGTGGTGAAGTAAAAATAACTGACCTGGATAAAGCTTTGGAGTTGAGCAAGAGAGGGTATGTAGTTCACCCTGATCCTGAAAATGAAGAAGTGCAGAGGTTGTTTAAAAAGGGAGTTATAAATGAGTTCGAAAGGCATTCTCGGGTTGGGATGGTAGATGATGCTGATTTTATCCGCAGGGTGCATGATCTGCGCCGTCTGGGTGCAAAGTATGTGTTTTTAAAAACAGGTGCTTATCGTCCACGGGATTTGGCCAGGGCCATAAAGCTGGCTTCTGAAGCAGGTATTGATTTGTTAACCATAGATGGGGCCGGAGGAGGCACCGGAATGAGCCCCTGGCGGATGATGAATGAATGGGGGTTGCCTACTGTTCATCTGGCTTCACTTGCTCGTAATTATTTGCAAATATTAGATGAAAGTAACTTGTATGTCCCTCCGGTGGCAATGGCTGGTGGATTGTCACTAGAAGACCATATTTTTAAAATTTTGGCTCTGGGTGCGCCATATTTCAAGATGGCGGGTATGGCAAGAGCGCCACTTACTGCAGCCATGGTTGGTGCTAACTTGGAATCAAGGATAGCAGAAGGCAATCTTGGCAATTCAATTAAAGAGAAATATGGAGACACCGTAGAAGATGTTTTTGAGCAGGCCAGCCAACTGGAGAAAGAGCAAAGAATTAATGCGCATGAATTGCCGGCGGGAGCTCTGGGGGTTTATACTTATTTCAGTCGCCTTAACACTGGGTTGCAACAGTTAATGTGTGGGGCGCGTAAGTTTTCCCTTGAATATATTGGAAGAGATGATATCGGGGCTCTTACCGAAGATGCAGCGAAAGTTAGTGGGATAGACCATGTCATGGATATGGACTACCAGGATGCAGTGGCTATTCTTAAGCGTTCGCTAGCTGCTGTAGTCTAAAAATTGATTTCGGATTTAAATTAGTTTTTCCTATTCCTAAAAGGAGGGTGGCCTGTAATGCCTGGATTGCATGCAAAAGAGAAAACAGTTCAATCTGTGGAGAGGACTTTGCTAATTATGGAAACTATGGCTGATAGTGGCGAACCAATGACCTTAAGTGAAATAAGCAATGAAGTGGGGCTTAAGGTTAGCACTGTCCACAGGCTTCTGAAAACTTTGATCTATAAGGGGTTTGCTGATCAGGATCCTTATACGGGAAAATACCAATTGGGCGTAAAAGCTTTCCGCATTGGCAATACTGCCCTTTAATCCCTGGATATATAAGTACCATTATTAAACTCTGTTTGTGAACGGTTGTTTAACAAACTTTCAATAAGTGGAAAGGATATTCATTATATAAATTTTTATTCCGAGTTAAAAAAAGCGAGTGTTATGAAGGGCAAAAACCTTGACACTCGCTCTTTTTATGGTGTTTTATAATGCAGTTTAAATCCAAGGTTAAATAAATTCATGGTTGACATCTATATTCTCGGTTTATTATAATTAAACAAGCTTTCCACATCATGAAAATTTTTTAAGCCAAAAAAATAACTATGGGCTGTGATGGAAAACTTTTGACTGGAGGAGGAAGAAACAATGCAAAAAGTGATGGAAAAACAAGATTCAATGGTAGAGTTTGCTTGGGAGGATTTGCTGGAAGGCCACGCAGATTCAGTTATATCTATATTGCATGCTGTTCAGGAGAGATTTAATTACTTGCCGGAACAGGTTATGCGGGAAGTGGCCCACAAAACGGAGACTCCTCTGATTGAAATTTATCGGATAGCTACCTTTTATAAATATTTTAGCCTGGTTCCCAAGGGCAAGCACAAAATCTTGACTTGTTCTGGGACCGCTTGTCACGTAAGGAGTAGCGAAAGTGTAACCCAGGAAATATCTCGCCTTCTTGATGTAGAACCTGGTTCCACAAAAG
>PWGT01000044.1 GCA_003554535.1 Syntrophomonadaceae bacterium
TTCATCTATAAATTTTTGGGGATCTTCTGCATTCATGGAATCTTGGGTGAATTGTTTTAAATTAACTATCAAATCTCTATGTATGGCATGGTTTTTTATTAAGTCTGAAAGTTGCTCTGCTTGGGAAGGTATGCAGGCTTCGTTTGCTATCTCTGTTAATTCGTAAGCCTTAAATTCGTATTCGCTTAGGTTCCCAAGATTAATTGATTTGTTGCTGTCAAATAACTCTTTTATTGCTCTAAATAATTTACGGTTGTATTGGTCGTAAAACTCTTTATCGGTAAGCCGTGCCATAGCTTGCGGTGCGTTTTCCGGCTCCATAATTAATAATCCTAAAACTTGTCTTTCTGCTTCTACGTTTGCGGGTAGTTCCAATTACCTTCCCCCCTCTATCACATTAAAAACGTGCTGTTCTTGATTCGCCCAAGCATAATCCATGCTATATTTCATATCAGCGAAGGTTTGTCCATCTTTCGGGAATTTCTTTTCAATGTCCCACGGAGTAGGCACGGAGCCTTCCCAATATACGATCTCTTTTAGAATTTCTGTTGCATCATTACAGCCGGGGTTTTCGAGTAGCCGCTTAAACACCTTCTCGGCAGACTTGCGCGCCGGGTGATACCCTTTGGCTTGAGTGATCTGGCTCGGGTATAGTTGGAGGTAGATAGTGAGTAGCTCGGGCAACTGCTCCTCAAAAGGTAATTTACGAAAAGATTCAATCAAGTGGTAGTAAGGTGATGGTACGCCGGGGTTTTTAGATATTAAATCAGAGTGAGATGTATTGCTCTTTTTGGTGTCTTTGCATTTTTTTGTATGTTCCTTTACTTTGTCTCTAGTACTTTCCTGTACTGTACTTTCCTTTTCTTTTCTTTGTGGTAAAATGTCCTCATTTTCTTCTTTAATGTTCTCATTCAAAGAGAAAATGTTTACATTTACGTTATCGTTGTAGTATTCCTTTGGGTCAATAAGTAGGTATTCCTTTATAAACTCAACCTGCTTCCTCCTGTCGGTAGCCCTACAGTAGTTTTTCTGTATCCGGCAAGAAGTAAGTATCCCATATTCATCATAAAGTTGTTTGTTGAAAAGTTCTCTATTAATGCACTCATTTAATACATTAATGTAAACATCATAGGTTAAATTGTGCTCACTGGTGAATAAGAGGTTAAATTCTTCGTTAGCTTCTAAGTAGTAGCCTTTATCTTGGTATATATGTTCAAGAAGTATTAGGTATATACCATAACCTAAAATTCCATGTTTGGCTTTCAGTAGCTTAATTTTAATATCCTGGCTCATATCAACATCATGTGAGAAATAATCTATTCCTGTTTTATAAGTCTTTACCATTTTCAATCCTCCGTGAATATTCATAATCAATCTTGCGTATACTAATAATAGGAAAGTGTGTCCACAAATAGGCGGGGCACCCTACAAATGGTTTTCACTCCGCATTTGGCCCGTCAATTTCATTAGCATAAACCCATAAATCCTTTAAAAACTCTTTTACAGTATAACGCCTTGCTTTATTATTAATATGTCCTGGCCTGCATTTCTCTTCAAAGCCTTGTTCTTTGCACTTCTCACAAGGTGGCTTGGTTGCTTCATATTCTTTACGTGCATCGTATATATCCCTATACCCACCTGATAAGGCAGGTTGCTTTTGGAAGCTATCTGCAATATTATAACAAATAGAAGTCAGTCCCCAACTATGTGGTCGCTGTCTCCATCCTGGCCCGTCAAGCCCTGCGTAGCTCCAAAGGTGAGCAGGAGAAGGGAATTTATTTTTTATATCTCCCAATCGGTGCATTAACCTTGCGGCTAAAGTAGTATCAATTCCTCTTATACTTTCCAACCATGGCCATAATTTATGTTTCTTCATTTCCCTTCGCATCATCTTTTTAGCGTCTTTCTCCATTTGCTCAATAGATTGAATGAAATGCCTCAAATCGTTAGGCAATTCCTCCGCATCTGCTATAGCCTTATCGTTAAACTTATTGTCGCTCCATTCTTCTTTGGGGGTTGTATCCCTCAACCAACACCTCATGCGATTATTAGTTTCAAGTCTTAACTTTTGAGCTTGCTCGAATGTTTGAACATAAATATTGAGGAGAGAGGGGGCATCTGGTATTTGGTTTCCAAGGGAATGGTGGCCCCCTCCTTCCTCCGTAAAATCTGGATCAGGCAGCGAGATTTTGGGTTTCACCGCTCCGATGGCCTTTTCCATTTTCAATTACCTCCTTTTAATTGTGGGGCGGGGCACGGTGTTTATGGTCTTCACAAGCGGGGTGGCCCCACCCCCTTACTTACCGGGAGGGCAGATAGGGAATGGTTTTCACAAGTTTAGAGGCCCTCCCATTATTGCGGGCAAAATTTCTTTGGTTTCCATTGAGTCTTTGGCCCGCTAAACTTTTTTTCTCAACTCTTTTAAAGAAGTATAGTCAAATACATCTTTAACCATCTGGCTGGACTTTAATCGAGAAGCAACTTCTAAGTAAAAGTCCCTTTCAAATCCGTTGGTTTTGGCGAGTTTGTCATAACAACAAGCAAGTTCTTCAA
>PWGT01000107.1 GCA_003554535.1 Syntrophomonadaceae bacterium
ATTTCTAGCCTGTGATCGTGCATCATATATAACTGGAGCAACACTAGATGTAAGTGGGGGCAGAATTATGTTTTAATTTATTTTAAAAAAAAGGGTATTGGGATTATACGTAGAAGTATATTTATATAATGAGGTCTGACGACTGAATTCAGACAACAATTTTATAACTAAGGTGCCTGGTGGCAGGTTGGAGTGAACCAAAGACAAGGTAAGGAAAACTAATACTAAATATAATTAATAATCAGACCTTTGTATTGCTCTAAGCTTAAATTTTAACAAATGGAATATAAGTTATTCAAAATGAACCTTTAATCCGCGCCTCTCAAAGAGATAAGCGGTTTAATTGTTTGTACGGGGATAATTAGATAATTGAAAACATACTTAAGGTTCCTAATTTATGATGAGATCAATAAATTTTGAAGGAGTCGAATACCGATAGTAGTAGCAGAACAGCTTTTGTCAGTTTCTGAAGAACCTTTAGTGATAATGTTGTTAATGATGGTTATTCTTCTGGTTGCCGGCATGTTCATGGAATCTACTGCAATTATAACAATATTAACTCCTGTTTTGCTGCCCATTGCTCAAGAGGTAGGTTTTGATCCAGTTCACTTTGGGATTATATTTGTTGTAAACATTCAGCTTGGAGCTTTGTCTCCACCTTTCGGGATTGTGTTATTTATCTTGAGCAAAGTTACGGGAGTAGATTTTATGACTGTATTTAAAGGTGTATTATTTTATTATATGCCTTTACTAGTAGCACTGCTTATAATAATTTTGTTCCCGCAACTTTCATTATGGGTGCCTTCTCTGGTCTTCGGGCGATAATGATTAATAAACCATGAACTAGTATTATTTAAATTCACTCGATACAATTACTACTTTTAAAATATATTATGAATTGTAAAAACTAACAACTAACAAGGAGGTTAAAATCGTGAAATTAGTTAAAACTATCTGCGGAGCATGTGCTCAATCTGATTGCGGTATGGATATTTATGTTGAAGATGATAAAATTAAAGAGATACAAGGCATGAAGGAGCATCATTATAACAAAGGGACTCTTTGTCCAAAAGGGTTAGCTATGGTTCAAGCAGTGGAAGATCCCCAAAGATTGAAATACCCACTAAAAAGAGTGGGAGAAAGAGGGGAAGGTAAGTGGGAAAGGATATCCTGGGATGAAGCGTTGAACACGATTGCAGAAAAATTGAATGACCTAAAAAATAAATATGGTCCTGAAACGCTGGGCATGTTTAGAGGCGCTGGACCGGGTTGGGGTGGTAGTTGGGTTTATACCCAAAGGTTTATGCACGCTTTTGGTTCGCCTAATTATGCTACTCAGGTTCACATTTGCTTTGGTCCTAGGGCTGTTACTAACGGAACAATGTTTGGAGGAGTAGGTGAACCGGATATAGAAAATACCAATCTGGTAGTTCTTTGGGGTTTTAACCCTGCTGAAACTAGCCTGCCTAATCACTGGCGGAGGATTAGTGAAGCAAAAAGTCGTGGTGCAAAGCTAATAGTGATCGATCCGCGTTTTTCAAGAGTAGCTTCAAGGGCAGATTTATTCGTCCGGATTCGTCCGGGTACTGATGGTGCTCTGGCTTTGGGATTAGCGAACTTGCTTATCAAAGAAAACTTGTATGATCATGAATTTGTTGATAATTACTGCCACGGATTTGATGAATTTCGTTCCCTGGCAGCAGAATACGATATAGAAACAGTTGAAAAGATTACAGAAGTTCCCCAAGAAGTTATTAGGGAGCTTGCCTACCAGTATGCTAAAGCAAAACCTGCTGTATTAATGGCTGGAAACGGCATAGAGCAGTTAACTAACACTATGCAAACAATGCGTGCTGTGCTGACGCTACCTGCCCTTACCGGGAACCTGGCAATTAAGGGGGGGCATATATTAACTCCTAACCTGCCCTGGTCTGATATGCCACTAAAAGGCATGATGAAAGAAATGATAGAAAAGTCGGTCACCAAGCATAAAATGTTTTCTAATTTTTCCATAACCTATCCAGATCTTTATGATGCAATAGAAACTGAAGAGCCTTATCCTATAAAGGCTGTAATATCTCTGGGTGCACCCTTAACTACAATGCCCCGCGGTGAAAAGTATAAGAAGATATTTCTTGAAAAACTTGATTTTTTTGTTGTTCACGACCGTTATATGACCAGTGAAGCCGAAATAGCGGATATTGTTTTGCCGGCATGCAGTTTTTTAGAATGTTCAAGGTTAAGGTTTACTCGCTTCAAAGCAGATCCGTATATCAACCACGTTGCTTTCCAAAACCAGGCGGTTAAACCTATAGGAGAAAGTAAACCTGACGAAGAGCTGTTTTTTGAATTAGGTAAAAGGACTGGCTTAGGCCAATATTTCCCTTGGAATAATGCTAGAGATGCTGCTGTTGATGCGTTAGAAGCGCTGGGAATAAGCCTTAGTGATTTGGAAGAGAACCCGGAGGGAGTCATCTTCAGTTATCCGGAGGATGAAGTTATCAAGTTTTACGAAAAAAACGGGTTTAAAACTCCAACTAAAAAA
>PWGT01000100.1 GCA_003554535.1 Syntrophomonadaceae bacterium
CTTTTTCACAAACCTTCTCTCTCTCTTCATCAGATTTATAAATTGGTACAATTACCACTTGTATTGGTGCCAGTTTTGGTGGAACTACAAGCCCGTTATCATCAGAATGAGCCATAATAAGTGCACCTACCAATCTTGTAGATACTCCCCATGAAGTAGCCCATACATATTCCATTTTTCCTTCCCTGCTATTAAATTTAACATCAAAGGCTTTGGCAAAATTTTGTCCTAAAAAATGTGACGTTCCGGCTTGTAAAGCCTTACCATCCTGCATAAGTGCTTCTACGCAATAGGTTTCTACTGCTCCGGCAAAACGTTCATTTTCTGATTTAAGCCCTTTAATTACAGGTATTGCCATAAAATTTTCAGCAAAATCAGTGTAAACATTAAGCATTTGTATTGATTCATTCACTGCTTCATCTTTAGTTTCATGTGCAGTATGACCTTCCTGCCAAAGGAATTCAGTTGTTCTTAAAAATAAACGGGTACGCATCTCCCATCTGACAACATTCGCCCATTGATTAATCAAAATTGGAAGATCACGATAAGATTGCACCCATTTACTATACGTATCCCATATAATCGTTTCTGAAGTTGGCCTAACAATCAACTCTTCTTCCAAACGAGCCTGGTCATCCACGATAATCCCCCCGCTTTCAGTATCCTTTTTTAACCTGTAATGAGTAACCACGGCACACTCCTTAGCAAAGCCTTCAACATGATCAGCCTCTTTAACCAAAAAAGATTTTGGAATAAAAAGTGGAAAATAAGCATTTGAATGCCCCGTATCTTTAAACATTTTATCCAAGGCCGCTTGCATTTTTTCCCATATTGCATAACCGTATGGCTTTACAACCATACACCCTCTAACCGCCGAATTCTCAGCCAACCCAGCTTTCAGGACTATATTATTATACCATTTGGAATAATTCTCTTCTCTTGTAAAAAAATCTTCTTTAGCCATAGTGTTTTTTATGGTATGATATTTGCAATTATATTAGTTAGAAATGAATTCGCAAAATTAACAAAATATGAATAAAAAAAAACGATTTTGTAACAAACCAATAACAACATTCTAAACTATAGTAATTTTTAACGTTTTTTAATTTATATTTTTATTAATTTTACAATACCAAAATATAATCCTTAATTTGTAATTAAACGTAATCAACTTAAACAAGTCAAATATAATAAAAAGGAAAAAAATTAGCTAATAATAAAAGTAATACATATAACTATACAAAAATATAAAACCTACAGGAGGAATTAATCATGAAAACTTTAATAAAAATAATGGTAGCAGCATTTGTAGGTATGATGTTCACGGCATGCACATCTACCTATTATGCTTCTGATACCTACGACGATATATATTATACTCCGGGTGAGTCAAAATCACATACCCAAACTGCTGATACCTATAGAGGTGATAGCAATGATTATGTGGTAAGAGAAGCTGAAGCTGTTGACCTAACGGCAGAAGAAAATAGAACTGACAATGACAGGGATGTTCCTGAAGAAGAAAAAGGCTATAAAGAGGATAAGGAATCACCATACGTGCAATACAATATTGCTACCGGTGTATATGCACCCAATTATTACGACCCCTACCTTGATTACATGGCAAGGTCGCGTTTTTACAGGTTTGATATGAGGTACCATTGGCATGCAGGACACTATTGGGGTGGATACTATCATTACCCCTCGTGGAGAAGCCATTGGCACTATGGTTATCCCCATTGGCGTTATGGTTACTCACATTGGGGATGGGGCGGATATTATTCTTATGGTCACAACTGGCATTCTCCATGGTATGGAGGATATCACCACGGCATGCATTATCCAAGATATTTGGATAGAGAAGATTATTATTATGGCCATCGTGGCTCAGTTGGGGGCGGTACTGTTGCCAGAACTTCAATGGAAAGCATTGAAAGAAGAATCGCTACAAACAGGCAAGCTTCGGCGGACACCTATGAAGCAAGTCGTCAAAAAGAAGATACCAGAGTTGCCGAAAGCAGGGCCGCAGCACGTGAAAATGAACACAGCGAAAGCCGGGAGTCAACTCGCACCGCTGAAAGATCACAGGAAGAAAGATCAGCAGAGCGACAAGGGGCAACAAGGCAAGCAGAAGAAAGAGAAGTTGAAAGAACAAGGCAAGAAACCACAGAAGGTCGTGAACGTGAAGCTACTACAAGGCAAGCAGAAGGAGTACGCCGTTACTCAAGACCGCAAGAAACACCTTCCAGTGATAAGGAAAACGGCTCAAGAGCTAATTTTAGCTTGCCAAGAACTTATACTTCACCAAGCTACCAACAATCCAGCTCAAGCCAGGAGTATACAAGGCCTGAAAGTAATAGAAGCAGAACACCCGTAGCATCTGAAGCAACTCGCTCCTCAACAGGAAGCAGGCAAGAAGCTACACAACAAAGTTCAGAAAGAAGCAGACCACAAGCCAGGCCACAAACAAGAAGCAGTAGCAGAAGCTCTGGGGTAAGAAGCAGCTCATCATCCAGAAACAGATCATCCGGAGTTTCTTCATCA
>PWGT01000232.1 GCA_003554535.1 Syntrophomonadaceae bacterium
AGCTAATGGCTCTCAATAGAAAATATAGCCTTCGCCATATATCTCAAGAAGATATTATACCTTTAACAGAATTAGCTTCACGGGTTACAGGGTTAGATATGTGTACTGAAAGGATAAAAAAAGTACTGGCAGATAGTTTTTAAAAGTCTACATCGATTGATCGAGATAATATTGTATTTGCGATATAAAGCTACCCCGGGTAGATGATTCCTCCGAGAAGATAACAAAGGAGGAATCATCATTTTAACTCAGGGGATAATTGTTATTGGGCTAATTTCAAGACGCTGCTGAGTAATACCTGGATAGCCTGACCCATATCTTCATAAGTGGAGTGCTCTTCCGGGCAATGGCTTTTTCCACCAATACTTTTAACAAACAGCATTCCTGTTGGGATTATGTCACTGATGTACTTTGCATCATGGCCGGCTCCGGATGTTATCTTGAAAACTGGAACGTTTGATTCTTTAAAAGCTTCTTCTACTGTGTTTATAATGTTATCGTCAAACTTTGTGGGAGGATTGGACCACAGTTTAGCTATTTCATAAGAAGTTCCTTCTTTGCTGCAAACAGCATCAATAATTTCGATCATTTCTTTCTCCAAATTTTCCAGGCCTTTTTCAGTGTAGTGCCGTAAATCCACAGTAAACTTAACCTGCCCCGGAATTATGTTAGTTGTTCCTGGAGAAGCACTTATTTGCCCCACTGTTACGACTATCGGATCGCCATAGTTTAAAATATGCTCCTTAAGTTTCATGAGGATATTTGCTGTAGACATTAAAGCATCGCAACGAGAGGACATAGGGCTTGGCCCGGCATGGTCGGCTTGGCCGGTAATAGTGATATCAAACCATTTTATGCCTAAAATTCCGGTGACCAGGCCGGTAGGAAATCCTTCTTTTTCTAGTACAGGACCTTGTTCAATATGCATTTCCAGGTAAGCGTGGGCATTGTTTAACCTGTTACTTTCATCTCCCAGATAACCAATGCGAACCAATTCATCTTTAAACCGGAGACCGTTTCGGTCTTGTAGATTATGAACCCAGTCTTTTTCGAAAATGCCGGCTACAAGTCCGCTTCCTATTAATGGCGGTTCAAATCTAGCTCCTTCTTCGTTAGTCCAATTAATTAGTTCTATTGAGCGCCGGGTTGTGATGTTATTCTCCCTGATAGTCCTGATTACTTCCAGTCCGGACAGCACACCAAGGGCTCCATCATATTTGCCGCCGTTGGGTTGGGTATCAAGATGCGAACCCACGCAAACAGAGGGTTGATCTGGGTCAGAACCTTCCAGAGTTCCATACATATTTCCAGCGTCATCAAAACGAAAAGCCATATCTTCTTCATCCATCCAGGCTTTTAACAATTGACGTGCTTGAAGGTCTTCATCAGTTAAAGCTAGCCTGTTTACGCCTCCTTCCGAGGTAACTGCAATTTCATTTACCTGCTCCATGGTTTTTTTAAACCTGTCTACATTAATAAGCATGTTATGCCTCCTAATAATGATGCATTTATAGTGTAATGCTACAAGGTTAATTTTTATCGTGGAGCTCTTGTCTACACAACCTGGAAGCCCCTTATATTATGAGAAATAGTAATAACTAATTGAATGTTATTACTCAAATAATTTGCAAGTACTCATATTTTAATACTATATTCTTTAGAAAATGGATATATCCTTCTTTAACGTTAAAGTTCCGGTGCCTTAATTTCTTTTGCTTATTTTAAAAGTATATTTTTTCCTGGGCAAATCGCTGCCCAATAATATTTAATAAACGGGGAGAAAAAATATGTTAAACTATTGTCAAGAAAAGCAGTCTAACTGTGAATGGGTGAATAACAAATAATGTAAAAGGAGGATTAATCGATTATGTCTGCAACTGGAGATATCATTGAGAAGTTCAGGGCTATAAGCACTTCAACCATAAGTGATGCCCTGGATAGGTTCAATACTAATGGTGTATTAACCGGTATAAACCCTGTTAATATTGGGAAAAGAATTGTAGGGCCTGCTTTTACCGTTAAGAGCTGTTTAACAGAAAAGGCAGGTAATGAGTCAAGCTTAAAAAGTTTGATCGCATATATAGATCATGTTGGTAAGGGAGAAATATTAATAATTGATTCCGGTGGTTTAAATATATCCTCAATAGGTGGATTGGCATCCTTTTATATGAGTAAGAATGAGGTGGAGGGTGCTGTAGTTGATGGGGGAATAAGAGATGTTGAAGAAATAAGGGAGACAGGGTTTAACGTGTTTTCTCGACATATAACTCCCCTAACCGGGATGAAAAGGGTGAGTGTGATCTCCTGGAATGTTCCTGTTTATTGTGGTGGAGTGCTAATACAGCCCGGTGATATTATTGTGGGAGATGAGACTGGTGTGGTGAGAATTCCCATTGATAAAGTAGAACAGGTATTAAATTTTTGTCTCGAAAAAGAAGCAAAAGAAGATCATATAAAAAAGGAAATTATTAAAGGGAATAGACTGTCAGAGTTATATAAGTAACTTGCAGCTGCTTTGTTACAACCAGGTTGTTGATTTGA
>PWGT01000039.1 GCA_003554535.1 Syntrophomonadaceae bacterium
CTGGAGCGGGCGGAAGAATTAAACATTGAACACATTGTAGTTGCTTCTAACACGGGAAGTACTGCTCAAAAATTTTTAGGCAAGGGCAAAGAAATTATCTGTGTTACCCATCATGTAGGGTTTAGAAATCCCGGTGAAGATGAGATGGGAGCGGAAATGAGAGAAGAATTGCATAATCAGGGTATAAAGATTTTAACTACCACTCATTTGCTGGCAGGGGTGGATCGTTCTTTAAGGTTTAAATTCCAGGGAGCGTATCCTGCAGAAATAATCGCTTCTTCGCTGCGGATGTTTGGGCAAGGAGTAAAGGTATGCATTGAAATAGCTTCTATGGCCCTTGATGCCGGGTTAATTCCTTATGGAGAAGAAATAGTTTCTGTAGGTGGTTCCGGGCGAGGGGCAGATTCTGCCTGTGTAATAGTACCAGGGCATTCTCACTACTTTTTTGATACAGTTATTAAAGAAGTTATTTGTATGCCTCGTGAAAAATAAAAACGCTCCCTCTTTATTTTGTCGTTTTGTCAAGTTTAGACATGTTTTCATCAGGGGAATGATTTTTGTTGTTTGAGAAGAGAAATTAGTCTGATTTTTTTCAAAGGAAATAAATACTTTGTAACGAACTATAAACATGAAAGAAATGGGAAGGAGTAATTTTTTGGGAAAAACACTGGTGGTGGCAGAAAAGCCGGCAGTAGGAAGGGATTTGGCCCGGGTCCTTGGTTGCAAGCAGAAGAAAGAGGGTTTTATTAACGGAGATGAATACGTAGTTAGTTGGTGTATGGGCCACCTGGTAACTCTTTGTGAGCCCGAAGATTATGATCCTCGCTATAAAAAATGGTCGCTACAAACTTTGCCTATTATCCCAAGTGAAATGAAGCTTAAAGTAGTAAAAGGCGTTAAAGATCAATTCAATATTTTGGAGATGCTCATGAATAGCACAGAGATAAGTTATATTGTTTGTGCAACCGATGCCGGACGAGAAGGTGAGCTCATTTTTCGTTATGTTTACCATCTTGCTGGTTGCGAAAAGCCGTTTCAGAGATTATGGATATCAAGTATGGTTGATTCGGCTATAAAGGAAGGGTTTCGCCAGTTAAAGCCAGGGAATGATTTTGATGACCTGTACGAGTCAGCCCGATGCCGTTCGGAAGCGGACTGGTTGGTAGGGATAAATGCTACTCGAGCTTATACAGTTAGACAGGGAGGCCTTCTTTCGGTGGGCAGAGTGCAAACTCCCACCCTGGCCATTTTGGTTAACAGGCAACGGGAAATTGACAACTTTATTTCCCAGGATTACTGGGAAATAATTGCCTCCTATGAAAACTTTCATGGTTTTTGGTTTGATCCCGAGGCTGGTGTAAGCCGAACTTATCAATATGAAAAAGCGGAAGAGATAGCGGGGAAAGTAAAAGGAGAAACCGGCTATATAACCCAGATTAAAGAAGAGGCCAAAAAAGAACTTCCTCCCCAATTATATGATTTGAACGAATTGCAAAGGGATGCAAATAAAAAATACGGGTTTTCAGCAAAAAAGACTTTGAGTATTGCTCAAGATTTATATGAAAAATACAAAGTAATTACCTACCCCAGAACGGATAGTCGTTATCTCACCAGCGATATGGAAAGCAGCCTTAAAAATCTAATAAAAAAAGTAGGTGAAACCGGGGAAGAGTTAAAGCCGCATGCCGATTATATTATGTCTTTGTCCAGGTTGCCAGTTACCAGGCGTATTATAGATGATAAAAAAGTTAGCGATCATCACGCTATTATACCCACCGGTAAGAAAGCCAAATTGCCTGCTGATGCTTTAAAGGTTTATACTCTGGTGGCTCTTCGTTTAATGGCAGCATTCTACCCGGAGTACCGTTACAAGGTAACCACTATTACTGTGGAAGTGGCAGGGGAAATATTTGTATCCCGGGGGAAAATTGTTCAGCAAGAAGGTTGGAAAGAAGTTTATAAAGAAAAAGAGGAAAATTCGGGAAAGAGTAATAAGAGTAGAGGGGCTCAAAAAGGTGAAGCCCAGAAAGAAGATAGTTCTGAGGACACAGCCAAAGATGAGGAACAGGTTCTCCCCCATTTAAATGAGGGAGATGCGGTGCAAGTTGTTGATACTGAAGTACATTCCAAGAAAACCAGGCCTCCTACTCAATATACAGAAGCCGGGCTACTGGCTGCCATGGAGAATGCAGGCAGGTTTGTAGAAGATGAGGAGTTAAAAGATCACCTTAAGGACCGGGGATTGGGAACGCCGGCTACCAGAGCTTCCATAATAGAAAGATTACTTACTGTGGGATACGTGCAAAGAAAAAGAAAAAAACTGGTTCCTACAAATAAGGGAATGGATTTAATAAAAATAGTGCCGGAGCAACTTAAATCGCCGGAGATGACCGGAGAATGGGAACAGGAACTAAATGAGATAGCCAGGGGGCAATCTGATCCTAAGAATTTTCTAGAAAAGATTAAAGAATATACAGTTTATGTGGTGAAAGAAGCCCGGAGCTCTGATCTTGTTCCTGAGCTGAGAGAGAAAAAGAAAAATTCTTCTCGTTCTAAAAATGCGGATAAAAAAATAAATGAAAACACTGGAGAGGTCCTGGGGAAATGTCCTTCCTGCGGTGAAGGAGAAGTAGTTGTCCGTTCCCGGGGATATGGATGTAGCAGATGGAAAGATGGATGTGAATTTTTTGTTAGTGCTGTTATTCTAGGCAAGGAATTATCCACAAGTGATGTAAAACGATTGCTACAAGATGGCAAAACTGAACTTTTAAAGGGATTTACTTCAAAAAAAGGCAAAAAATTTAATGCCCGTCTTGCCTTGGAGGAAGGCGGACAAATTCAGTTTAAATTTAATTAATCTGAAAGGAAGAGGACAGGTGGCAACCATAATTCACACTGGAGACCTGCATTTACAGGAAAATGCAGAATACCGTTGGGAAGCTTTGGGCGAACTGGTGAAAACAGCCAGGGATAGGAAAGCTGATATTATGGTGATATGCGGGGATCTGATTGAAGATGGCTCTGACAGCAAACATATCTGGCAAAAGTTTAAAAACTATATAAAAGGTGAAAATTTTTATGTTTTGGTAGCGCCCGGAAATCAGGATCGCTATTTAAAAGATGAAGAATCGACCCGGGAAATTTCCCCTGTTATCGTTTCCAGTTTGGAGGAACCAGTGGAAGTTGAAAACATTAGATTTTGGGGAATTCCTCCGGGTTTTAAAAATGATATGGAATTAGGTCGCCTTCTTAGAACTTGGGCGCGCAGGCTGGATTACGAAAAAACAGATATTTTGCTTTATCACGGGGAAATAATGGATAAAACATATGAACGCAGCCAACTGGGTGGTGAATTAAAAGAACGGTACCTGCCTTTTAAATTAGAATGGGTGCAGGAATTTCCAGTGGATTATATATTGGGTGGCCATCTTCATTCTAATTATGAGAGCTTTAAACTCCAAAATGGAAGTTATTTTGTTTATCCAGGGGCGCCAGTTTCTATTACTCGCCGTGATACCGGGAAGCGCAAAGCAAACCTGGTTTATCCTGGCCAGGAACCTCTAGAAATTACTTTAAACACATTTCATTATCAGCAATTAAATCTTTTTCTTAATCCTGATGATGCCTGGCATTCCTTGGAATCTCTCAAAGAGTATGTCTCTAGTTTGCTTCCCAGTGCTTATTTGTTCCTGGGAGTAACTGGTTTTGTGGATTTTAACTTTATGGGAATTGATAAAAACACAATGGAAGAAGAAATTCGCAAATTAGTATTTTCTTATTGTAACGGAGAATTAAGGTTTGAAGTCCAGGATGTTTCAGATCTAATAGATAGTGATTTGTATTGCAAATATATTGATTATTTGAAATCTGCTAATTTATCGCTGGAGGATAAAGAAAAATTAAAGACTGTGCTTTTACAGGCAATGGTGGGATTATTTCATGAGAATTAAGTATTTCCTTATAAATAAATATGGGCCCATAGAGAGTCTTGCCACCAAGAGATTGGGAGCTTTTAACTTGTTTTATGGCTTTAACGAGGAAGGGAAAACGTTAGCTATTGATGCCTTGTTAAAAATGATTTTGGGTGTTAGTTCTCGGCTTTTTGAGGGAGTTGAAAGAGTTAAAGATATGCCTGATGGATATGTTGTTGTAGAAAATAAAAGAAAAAATGAATTACAATTACCTTGGGATGCTACACTTATTTCCGAAACGGGAATTTCTGCAGTAGAGTGCCGGAATATCTTTGTAATTCGGGATAGTGATCTTTCCATATCCCGCGAGAAAGATTTTTTTAGGGATGTTACTAATCGCTTGACTGGATTGCAAACAGAAGAGATCGATGCACTGATCAAAGAATTACTTCTCCAGGGAGAAATGACCTTAAAAGGTGATTTTCAGGATATTTACCCGCGTTGCTTAAGTTCCCGGATAAAAAGTGCAAGAGAGCTGATAGAAGAGATTGAGGAGAAGGCAAGTAGTTTTACGGAAAATGGAGCTAATGAAAGTATGGAGATAAAGCTATGGGATCTTGAGGATGAGTTATATTCCATTGAAAAAGAGTTGGATGCATGTGAAAGAATTAGAAAGAAAAAAATTTTAGAAGAAGCCAGGGAAGGACTGGAAAATTTATATCAGGCACAGGAGGTTGTAGCCAGGCTAGGAGCATTAACCCTTAAAGAAGCTCAAGAATGGCATAACCTTTTGGAAAGATACAAAGCTTTGGACTCAGAAAAACAGGAACTTCTTAAGAAATTTGAAGAAGATAAGGAAACTCTGATTCGAATGCAACAGGAGTTGGAAGCAGAGCAATTTATAATGGATAGCTTAAACGGTGATCGGGGTATTATTGAAGAACAGTTAGAGCCCAAGGTTAATGATTATATTTCTCGTGAAGAGCAGTTTATAACTCAAAAAACCCGTGGAGTTGGTCGTGCTTGGAGTTTAATCGGCCCTCTCTCATTCATGTTTTTATTTTTCTCCTTGTTTAATATTTTATGGGCCGAAAGTAGTGAATGGTTTTATGCATTTTTTGCCGGCAGTTTGATCCTTTTGGTAGCTTATATAAGAATTGAAATTTCAAACCGTAAAGAAGAAAAAGCTCTTTTAGAAATTCTGGAAGACATTATTAATATGGCAAATAAGTTGAAGTTTAGCACTGAAATACCAGAAGAAATACAGGAAAGGATTGAGGTTTTCAAGAGAAACTATGATGATTGCCAGAAAAAAGTTGCCCAATTGCAAAAGGAAATAGGGGAGCAAGAACAAAAAATAAAGGCGACTGAACAGAAATTTGATAATGTTAATCAGGAATTGGATTTAATAAAAGAAAAAATTGAAGAAATTAAGGCTAAAAGCAATGCAGAAAGTGTAGAAACTTATTTTGCTTATTTGGAAGAAAAAGAAATTGCCAACCAGCAGATAGAAGGACAAAGGAGAAGATTAACTAGCTTATTCGGAGTGCAGGGTAATTCTCTGGAGGAGGATTTATCTTTCTGGGATGAAGAGATCAACAAACTTCAAGAAAGCATTTGTCAGATGCCAGTATTACAGGAAGAAAACAAGGAGGATATAGATTATTCGGAAAACAAAATAGTATGGTTGAAAGAGAAAAAAGCTGAAATAGAAAAGAATTACAGGGACTTGTGGTATGAGATAGAAAATCAAAAGGAAGAAATAGAAAACCTTGGGAAGATAGCCAATGAATGCTTGGCTTTAGAGGATGAAGATGTACCGTGTCAGCAGCTTAATGATCTTTACTACTTACAGAATAAGTTGCAAAAATTTGTTAATCATCATGAGAAA
Source organism: Syntrophomonadaceae bacterium (assembly GCA_003554535.1). The sequence continues at coordinate 5,803 of PWGT01000039.1, forward strand.
AACAAAGAATATGTGGAAAAAGCTATTAGTATCCTGGAGCATATAGAGGAAAAGGATGAAGAAAAAGTACAACAACTATTTGGATCGGATAAAATGGTGAGCTATTATTTTAAAGAGGCAACTGGAGGTCGTTATCAAAGTGTGTTATTTGATCAGAACAGAAATGTTGTACAAGTAACCAGGGAAGATGGGGTTATTTTTGATGCCTGGCAATTGTCTGGGGGCACTTATGATCAGCTTTACCTCTGTATAAGGCTTGCTCTTGGGGAAAACCTTCTATCGGAGGAGAAGGGGTTTTATATTTTAGATGATCCATTTTTAAAATCTGATGTCCAGCGATTGGAAAATCAACTTCGATTATTACAAAAGGCCTCGCAGAACGGATGGCAAATTATATACTTTACAGCCAAAGAAGAAATTAAGAATGCTTTGCAAGATGACATTCAAAGAGGAGAAGTTAATTATTTCCCTGTTTAATAAAATAAAGAACAGTAAATAATATCCACTTTGAGCTGCACTTATAGATGCAGCTATGTTAGTATTTATAAAAATTACCCTTCTTTAGAATTAACTCAGAAATTATGAAACTTCACTTCCAAATAACTTCTTTTTTTATCCTAATTCATATTTTTTTCTTTGCATAAAATTATTTGGTTGACAAGCGGAATGATGTAAATTACTATATTACTAATAAATCATATACTCAAATAGTCATTAAGGAGGGGTAAAATGGTTGAAGAGCAATCTCAGGAAAAAGGATTGAGTTTTTTTGAAAGGTATCTGACTGTTTGGGTAGGGATCTGTATAATCCTGGGCCTAATTTTAGGTGAGAGGTTTCCGGAGCTGGCAAATTTTTTTGAGGCTTTTGAGATTCAAGGTTACCCAATCATTGTTGCTATTGTATTATTTTTGATGATATACCCCATAATGGTGCAGACAGATTTTAAAGAAATAATTAGGGCTGGAAAATCAGTAAAGCCAGTAGCTACTACCTTGGTTCTTAACTGGGCGATTAAGCCGTTTACTATGGCTTTTATTGCCTGGCTTTTTTTCAGAGTGATTTTTAGTCCCTATGTTGGATATGATATGGGTGGGGATCTCATAGCAGGTATGATTTTGTTGGGGATAGCTCCATGCACTGCCATGGTATTAGTTTGGGGGTATCTCTCCCGGGGCAATATGGGACATGTGGTAGTTATGGTGGCCATTAATTCCTTAACTATGCTAGTTCTTTATGGTCCTCTTGCGGTGCTGTTGTTGCCTGTAGCTGATGTCCCTGTGCCCATAGGCAGAGTTGCTTTTGGGGTTCTGGCTTACGTGGGGTTGCCTCTGGTGGCTGGTTATTTTACCCGGCAGATACTTCTGAATAGAAAGGGGAAAGAAAGTTTTGAAAGGTTTACCAGTAAGTTGCATTACGTTTCCCCTGCTGCCCTGTTATTCACCATAGTGGCTATTGTAACCCCTCAATCGGAAATTGTTTTGTCCAATCCCTCGCTGGTGCTTTTTGTTCTAATCGCTTTATCTATTCAAATTTTTGCCATATTTATTATAGGTTACTGGGTGTCCAGGAAGATTGGGTTGCCTTATGAAGATGCTGCTCCCACTTCTCAGATAGCTGCCAGTAATCATTTTGAAGTTGCCATAGCCATGGCAATAGCATTGTTTGGAATTGACTCAGGAGCAACGCTTGCTGCAGTGACAGGCATGCTTATTGAAGTGCCCATAATGTTGTTGTTAGTTCAGATTTGTCTGAGGACTCAACACTGGTTTCCTCCCGTAAAGCGGAGTTCCGGGTAAGGTTTGCATAATCAAAGCCATTTTGCTACTATATGAATATATGGGAATTTAGTCATTTGAGCTCAGAAAGTATATCATTTTAGTAAGGAAGGTGAGGCAATGCCTACTCCTCAATATGAGTCCCTGGCAGAGCTTTTCAAGGCACTTGCACATCCCACCCGGATATGGATATTGCAGCTTTTGCGGAGTGGAGAAAAATGTGTATGTGAGATTGTTCCCGAACTGGATATGGAGCAATCTAATGTTTCGCGACACCTGGCTGTTTTAAAAAAAGAGGGTATTTTAGAATCGCGTAAAGAAGGGTTAAAAGCTATTTATTATATTAAGGACGCTCGCATTTATGAACTTCTGGATATGGGTTCAGATATTTTAAAATCTTACTGGCAAGATAAGCTAGAATCAGGGGGTTTAAAGTAATTGCCAGGGTATTAATTATTTCAAATTTGGGGGTGAAATACCATGGAAGTAAAAGTCCTTGGCCCGGGATGTACAAACTGTGTCAAACTGGAAAATGAGGTAAAAGATGTTCTGGATGAATTAAATATTGCGGCTGATGTGCAGAAGGTAACAGATATGAATCAGATAACTGAACATGGGGTAATGATGACTCCGGCACTTGTAGTTAATGGTGATGTTAAAGTAACAGGTCGTATGCCTCGTAAAGATGAAATAATTAAATGGATAGAAGAAGCTGAGTAATTAACCTGTTAAACCGAGTAATTTACCTGTTTTATAAAAAGGATTTTTAGGCTTTATTACTTTAGGAGGTCGGCAAGGTGCGAGATTGGCAGAAACTGGCTTTAATGGTGGGAGTATTTCTAATCGTTTATTTTGCTCCCTTTGATGAGCCTCAAGTTCAAAAATCAATCATGGAAGCTTTTTACATGCTTCAATATTATGTCCGGGAGCATGTTTTATTCTGTTTGATACCTGCTTTTTTTATTGCTGGGGCTATTGCTAATTTTATTTCGCAGGGAGCAGTCATAAAATATTTCGGTGGAAAGGCTAAGCCATGGCTTGCTTATTCTGTAGCCTCTGTTTCAGGTTCAGTTCTGGCGGTGTGTTCCTGCACGGTTCTCCCTCTTTTTTCCGGAATATATCGAATGGGAGCGGGGCTTGGCCCTGCCGTGGCCTTTTTATATTCAGGACCGGCTATTAATATTTTGGCTATCATATTGACAGCCCGGGTTCTGGGTTGGGAGTTGGGATTGGCTCGTGCCATAGGGGCTATTTTTTTTGCAATAGTTATTGGTTTGCTCATGGCTTTTTTGTATCAGAAAGAAGATGCCCGCCGTCTTGAGGCAAACTTGCAATTTGGGGAAGAGCAAAAAAGTCATCGCAAAGAATGGCAAAATCTTCTTTATTTTCTAGTTTTAATAATAATTTTGATTTTGGCCACCTGGAGCGAGCCGTCGAATGGGGTAGGGTTATTTTACCTGGTTTGGCAGTGGAAGTGGCCTCTGGTAGTTGGCTTTTTGCTATTACTGGGAATAATGATAATACGTTGGTTTGATGGAGAGGAAAGGCGAAGTTGGGTGGCCAGCACCTGGGATTTTACTCAGCAAATTCTACCTCTACTTTTTGCAGGTGTTTTAATTGCCGGCCTTCTCATGGGGCGCCCGGAAAGTGATGCGGGACTGATTCCGGAAGAATACATTACCGCTCTGGTTGGGGGAAACGATCTTCTGGCAAATTTAATTGCGGCTCTTATTGGATCAGTTATGTATTTTGCTACCCTTACTGAAGTTCCAATTCTGCAAGGATTATTGGGTTCCGGGATGGGAATGGGACCTGCCCTGGCTTTGCTTCTGGCTGGCCCGGCTCTGAGTTTGCCTAACATGTTGGTGATTTACAGCGTTCTGGGAGCCAGAAAAACAGGGGTGTTTTTAATTCTTGTGGTTATTATGGCTACAATTTCTGGGCTTATATTTGGCTCTATAATGGGTTAATTTTAATTTTTATGTTATTAAGATTAAATTAAGAAAAATCTGGAATTGCGAAGCTGCATTGAAAAGTGAAAAGAGATAAAAGATAGCGTATGAGGGATAAGGCTATGAGTTGACAAATTTGCATTGTTGTGCTAATTTAAAATCACTTGAAATTTATGGAGAGTTGAATAGAGAACAGGCAGTGAAGGGAAATAGTAAGCAGGGCATAAATTCCCCAGAGAACCGGGCGGAGGGCAAGGTCAAGGCCCAGAGCTGGAAGTTCGGTGTTGTTTATCTGCTGAATGGATCCTGGAGCCGGCGAGCCGAAAAGCGCACGTTTTGATTTTTAAGTAGGTTCGTCCGGAACTTCTACCGTTAAAAAGAAGCGAGCTCTATAATGGAGTTTGTCAAAGAGACCCCTAGCGGGTAACTCGGGTGGTACCGCGAAAAGCCTTCGTCCCAAGACGAAGGTTTGTTTTGTTTAGTACTCTTTCTTTTTTCAAAGAAAGCATATCAAGCGTGGCAATTGAAAAAAATTATACAAGGAGGTTGTTCCCATGCCTGAAAACAAAATCAATCTGCCGGAAAGCGAAATACCTCGTCAGTGGTATAATATCCAGGCAGATATGCCCAACCCTATGAAGCCGCCGTTAAACCCGGCAACAAACCAACCTATATCACCGGATGATTTGGCTTCAGTATTTCCCATGAATTTGATCGAGCAGGAAGTGGCTACAGATCGGTTTATTGATATTCCGGAGGAAGTATTGGATAAACTGCTATTGTGGAGGCCTACTCCGCTAGTCAGGGCTTTTGCTCTGGAAAGATACCTTGATACTCCGGCTAAAATCTATTATAAGGATGAGAGTATTAGTCCTGCTGGCAGCCATAAGCCCAATACTGCTATTGCTCAGGCATATTACAATAAGATTTTTGGCATCAAAAGGTTGACTACCGAAACAGGTGCTGGTCAGTGGGGAAGTGCGTTGAGCCTGGGGTGCAACCTCTTTGGCTTGGAATGCAAGGTTTACATGGTGAGAGTTAGTTATGATCAAAAACCATATCGGCGCATCTTGATGAATATGTGGGGAGGCAATTGTGTGGCCAGCCCCAGTGAAGAAACCAGTTTTGGGCGCAAGTTGCTGGAAGATGATCCTGATTGCCCTGGCAGCTTGGGTATTGCCATTGGTGAGGCAGTGGAAGATGCAGCTAATTCGCAAGATACTCGTTATACATTGGGTAGTGTCCTTAATCATGTAATGCTTCATCAAACCATAATTGGCTTGGAAGCCCAAAAGCAGTTTGATTCTATTGGAGAATACCCTGATGTAGTTATAGGATGTGTTGGTGGCGGAAGTAATTTTGCAGGGATTGCTTTTCCATTCCTTCGCGATAAAATTCACGGCAAAGATGTAGAAGTGCTGGCGGTGGAGCCCAAAGCTTGCCCTACTTTAACCCGGGCACCTTTCGGTTATGATTTTGGAGATACTGCTCAAACTACTCCGTTGCTTCCTATGTTTTCCCTAGGACATAACTACATGCCACCTCCTATCCACGCCGGTGGTTTGCGTTATCATGGAGCTGCACCACTTGTGAGCAAAGTGGTTGCGGATGGATTGGTTCAGGCCAAGTCTTATGATCAACTCCAGACTTATGAATCCGGCGTAACTTGGGCGCGGGTTCAGGGGATGGTTGTGGCTCCTGAGACGACCCATGCTGTTGCTGCTGTAATAGAAGAAGCCAAAAAAGCCAGAGAAGAGGGTAAAGAAAAAAATATTCTCTTCAATCTCAGCGGTCATGGGTTGATGGATTTGAGTGGATATGAAGCTTACCTGGGGGGAAGGTTAACTGATTATTCCTTGCCGGAAGAGGAAATAGAAAAAAGCCTCGAACTAATTTCCAAATACCCCAAACCTTAGTGGGACGCGGGGACAGGTCCCTTGTCCCACTTTTGGTGTCTGCATATAGTTCCCTTGTTCCATTTTCTATGAATTGAGCGTAGGGGCGCAGGTCGGGATGCTTGGCAATGCTCCTGATCGTATCGCAGGCCATAGGCACGGTTCAGCTTTCGGTGGAGCCGGGGTTCCCTCGACATTCGA
>PWGT01000149.1 GCA_003554535.1 Syntrophomonadaceae bacterium
AGTATTGTAGCAAAAAGCGGGTTAGAACCACCTCTTAAGGCTGAAGCGTGAGAAGCTCCAATCTGAGCAACCGCTGTAATTAGAAATAATCCCCCTAGAAAATCTCCTAATCCACCTTGCAAAACAAGCAGTAATATTGCTATACATGACAAATCCCTAAATTCCTGAGTAATATCAATGCCATAAAGCGATGCTATAAAAGCCCCAATAAGAAATACAACCAGGGACATTAAAGAAGTCACAAAGCGTATTTCCCATATATTACCAGCATTCTTTCCCATTAATCCTTTGCGAGTAAAAACAGTATGACTGGTAAATCCCACAGCAGACAACAAAGCTAACAATCCGCCCATACTTAAGCTCCTTGTATAACTACCAGTAGAGTAATATATTTCATCAATAACCACGCTTAATGAGGACTAGGGTTTTCCCATAAACTGTATAAACACAAATATTAAGACCATATTTCTGGATTAATCAGGTGTTTTGGTTTCCTGCCATTTAAAACTTCTATTATTCCTTGAGCAATATCCTGCGCCATTCTAATCAAGGCTCCATCCGTCATCGCTGCCATGTGAGGGGTAACTATAATGTTATCCAACTCAAATAAGGGATGTTTTGGGGAAGGAGGTTCTTTTTCATAAACGTCAACCGCCGCTCCGGCAATCGTTTTGCTCTTTAAAGCTTTATATAAATCATCTTCGTTCACTATGCCGCCGCGGGCAATGTTAATTAAAAATGCTGTTGGTTTCATTAAACTGATCAGTTCTTTATTCACAAGGTTTACAGTATACTCATCTAAGGGAACATGGATAGAAACAAAATCTGCAGAACGAAATATTTTATCAATTGAATCTACAGGCTCAACACCTTCTCCTTTCATTTCTTCCGCAGAAACGTAAGGATCATAACCGTAGACATCCATAGAAAACCCATACCGGGCAATGCGGGCAGTTAGTCTACCAATCCTGCCAACACCGACAATGCCCAGTGTTTTCCCACACAGCTCCAAAGCAGTAAAGCCATGCTTTGTAACCATGCCAGGTAGAGAAGCCTGCTGATTGAAAAAGCCACTTCTTAGCGCATCCTCAGCTTCCCTGATTTTCTTTGCTAAGCACAGAATAACTGTCATAGTATGCTCAGCAACTGACAAAATATTAGCATCAGGCACATTGATTACTGCTACGCCCATTTCATTTGCAGCATGCAGATCGATGTTATCAACACCGCCGCCGTGCTTGCCAATAACTTTTAATTTTTTACTTTGCCTGATTACATTACCCGGCAATGGGCTGCTGCGCATAATCAAGGCATCAGCATCAACTATTTCTTCTAGAATGGATTGCTCAGAATTATCTTTAGCAATTTTTACTTCAGCAGCTTCTTTTAAAAGATCAATACCCAATTTATGAATTGATTCAGCCAATAAAACCTTCATATTGATATCTACCCCCGATATCCATTTATAGTATCATGTTTCCAGGACAAAACTTTTTCTAAAGCTTGTTATTAAGCCCATTTCATCTCCGCTTGTCTCCCTAAATAAGCACAAACAACAGGGCGCTACAGTAACTGGTAAGCTAACCAGAATATTTTCTCAATGTCTCTTCATTTAAATGCACACCCAAGCCCGGTTCCTCCGGCACCTTTACTACACCATGTTCCAGCTGAGAAGGATTTATAGTAACTTCCCATCTTAACGGAGAATCCATCATACAATATTCCAAAAAGTAGGCATTCCGGGTAGCTGCAATAAAGTGCAGATTAGCCTTCACAAGTATGTCTGTACTCCATCCATGCGGTATACAAGGGATATTCCTTGCATTAGCCATTGCTGCTACTTTTCTACATTCCGTAAAGCCGCCTGCTCTAGCTAAATCAGGCTGTATCATGTCAACTTTGCCAATGTCCATTAGATCTTTAAACCCGTACCGGGTATATTCTTGTTCACCGCCAACTATATTAGACCAATTAACTGCTGCGGATATTTCACTGTACCCATGCAAATCATCAGCGATAACAGGTTCCTCAAACCAGTAAGGGCGAAATTCTTTTAATATACCTGCTCTTTGTATCGCCGTCTTAGCATCCCATTTCATTCCCACATCTATCATCAATCTTACCTCATTATTACCGGCTTCATCACGAATTGCTTCTATAAGAGCATAGTCCCTTTCTTCTAAATCCCCGAATCCGCCCCATCCAAATTTAATAGACCTAAAACCTGCATTTATACAATTATTTGCCTTCTCTTTGACGTCATTAATATCACTCGGGTCCTGCGGAAAAAGTACGCTGGCGTATGGAATCACCTCTTTTCTAAAAGCTCCGCCTAAAAGTTTATAAATGGGTTGATTTAACTTTTTCCCAATAATATCCCACAGAGCAATATCTATCCCACTCATAACGTTTATTGCCGCACCCTTGCGCCCAAACTTATAAGTTTTATAGTACATTTTCTCCCATATAACTTCTACATCAAAAGGATCTTCCCCGACTATGATATTACG
>PWGT01000027.1 GCA_003554535.1 Syntrophomonadaceae bacterium
ATTATTATGTAGCTTCTAACCCGGAGTTTTTAAGAGAAGGAGCTGCCTTATACGATACCTTTTATCCGGATCGGATCGTTGTTGGTGCAGAGGAATTGCATGCTGTTAATATGCTTAGGCAAATGTATGCGCCCATATTAGAGCAGACTTTTATCCCCCCTAAAGATATAAGTCGTCCGGAAGGCTTTGGGCTTCCGGCTTTTGTCACCACCTCCCCCACCAGCGCAGAATTGATTAAATACGCCTCAAATGCTTTTTTGGCCATGAAGATATCTTTTATTAATGAAATTTCTATTATAGCAGATAAAGTAGGTGCCGATATCAGAGAAGTATCCAAAGGGATTGGACTGGACAGACGGATAGGAAGTGGGTTTTTAAAAGCCGGTGTGGGTTGGGGAGGTAGCTGTTTCCCTAAAGATACCCGTTCTTTGTTTTTTACTGGCAAGCAATATGGAGTTGATATGCCTATGGTATCTGCTTCTATTGAAGTTAACCGGAGGCAGCGCATGGCGGTAATTGAAAAATTGCAAGCGACTCTTAAAATTATCAGGGGAAGCGTCATAGGCATTCTGGGTCTTGCCTTTAAACCCAACACTGATGATATTCGTGAATCGCCAGCTATAGATATTATTAAAGAGCTTTTAGATATGGGGGCCAGTGTTAAGGTTTATGACCCGGTGGCTATGGAAAATTATCGTGCCCAATTTCCAGAACAGGATTTGATCTACACCGATTCAGTAGAGGAAACGGCCAGGGAAAGCGATGCTTTGGTCCTTTTAACTGAATGGGAGTCATTTCTTCATGTTGCTTGGGATAAACTAGTTTACGAGATGCGAAACTCTATTTTCATAGACGGTCGTAATTTCCTGGATGGTGAAGATATGCGAATTTGGGGATATAATTACGTAGGAATAGGTTGTTGACAAGGTAATTACAAGGGCTTGAATTGCAACCAGTTAATAATAAATGCTTTAGTTATTATAAATTATTTGAAAAACTTAAATTAGGCAGGTATTATATTATGAATGTTAATGAGAGTCTTTATAGAAAAAAAGGAACAGTTGCAGGTGATGTGCCTAGTGTAAGAGGTACTTCTAAAAAGAAGAAGCGTGTAAAAAAACAGAGAAGACGCCAAAAAGCTATCAATATACTGATAGTAGTTGTGGCCTGCCTGGCAGTGCTGGTAGGCGGCGGAAAAGTGATATATAATTATTACCAAGATACTGCTAAAATTTTACAACCTGTGGAGAGCGAGGATTCGGTAGTAGATTGGGAAAATAAAATAGCGCAGAATTTTGATAAGAATATTATAAATTTTGCCTTGTTGGGTTTTGATAAAAGTGCCAGCCGTGAGGATGATTATGGCGAAGGTAGCTACAGGCCGGATACCATTATGGTACTTTCAATTAATTTTAAGAGTGAAGAAATGTCCATTGTCAGTATTCCCCGGGATACTTACGTGGATATTTATGGACGGCAAGGCGGGGACAAAATAAATCATGCATATATGTATGGTTATCGGCATGCAGAGGAGGAGCCACACCTAAGTGGTATAAAAACAACGGTGCGTACTATTCAGGATTTTCTGGGAGGGATCCCTGTTCATTATTATGTAGTGCTGGATATGGATGTTGCTGAAGAAGTTGTAGATATTATTGGTGGCATAGAATATGATGTAGATGTTGCTGTCAGGTCTCATGCAGGAAGGGGGCCGGTAGTAGTTGAAAAAGGGCCTCAAACTCTTGATGGCAGAGATTTCATGCATTATGTAAGGTTTAGAGCTGATAGCAAAGGGGACTTGGGACGTATAGACAGGCAGCAGAATATCATGATAGCTGCTTTTGAGCAGTTGCGGGAAAAAGGAAAGCTTACGCAGATCCCTGACATCTACCGTTCGGTCCAAAAAAATGTGGATACCAATCTTTCACTTTCCCAGATGGGGGCTCTTGCCCTCTATGGAATGGAAGTAGATCCCTCAGATATAGACAATTATAGGTTCGAGGGAGAAGGTCAATATTCCGCCAGAGGCGGTCAGAACATTTATTATTTAGTACCTAATGAACAACAAAGAGTAGAACTTATAGAGAAAGTTTTTGGGCAGAAAGTTGATCAGCGTTCTCCGATCAACTTGCCGCCACCTATTCCTGATGAAGAAGAAGAGGAAGAAGAACCGGAACCGGAGCCGGAAGAAGAGGAAGAAGAAACTGGGGAAGATCCTGAAGATAAAGAAGATGAAGAAGAAAAAGATGAAGATGGTGAGCAGGGAGATGAGGAAGATAAAAAAGAGAATGGTGAAGACGAAGATGAAGATAAAGAAGAAGATGGCGACGAGGAAGATGAAGAGCAGGAAGACGATGTAGAAGACAATGGAGAAAGCGAAGATGGAGGTAGTGAGGAAGAAAGTGAAGATTAATATGTAATTACCTTTTACTATATTTATAATAAATACTAAACGTTGAAAATACTATTTAGCATTAACGCTCCCGATTCTTGTTGTTTGCTAAAATTATATATGGTAAGATTTTGTAAACTGTATAAATTGCGAGTAATTTAATAGAGAATTAGGAGGTAAACACATGGATGTTTTAAAGGCTTTGGGCGAGAGGCGCAGTGTGCGTAAATTTGATCCTTCTCAACAGGTGGCCGAAGAAATAGTCCAGGAATTATTGGATGCAGCCCGTCTGGCTCCTTCTTGGCAAAACTTGCAATGTTGGCGCTTTATTTTGATAAGAGATCAAGAAAAGAAAAAACAACTGGCAGAATCACTACATGAAGGCAATCCTGCAGTTAAAGCCATGGAAGATGCTCCTGTAGTCATAATGGTCTGTGGCGATCCCGAGTCTTCTGGCAAAATAGATGGTAAAGAATATTATCTTCTAGATGCCGGATTGGCTTTGCAGCAATTGATGCTTGCTGCTCATGCACGTGGGCTGGGAACCTGCTGGGTGGCATGGTTTGATGAACCAAAAGCACGGGCTGCCTGTAAAGTGCCGGAAGAATACAAAATTGTGGCTATGACCCCGCTGGGATTTCCCGCAAAGGAACCCAAGCCGCGCCCACGTATGGAAGTCGGGGAAATAGTTTATCAGGATGAATGGGGGAAGCCTTACACTGATAGTTAAAAAGTGATAAATTTTGAACTATGCCTTGGCAAATAAAGTTACCCCCCGGTAAAGAGATTTCATGTTTTTTACCGGGGGGATTTTATTGGATGAAGGACTGTGGAATTTTATACAGAGACTCGAAGCTTGGCTAGCAGTATACATTCAGAAATGGCAGGAAAATCCCTGCTTAAAAAAGAATAAACAAAAATATAAAACATCCGGAAAATATAGAAGGGTATTTATGAAAGAAATGTTATTTAAATTAAATTATGAACAATCATTAGAAAACTATTTTAATTATATATAACTAAATTTTGTAAAGAACTGAATTTTGAGGAAAACTAGTTTATTCATTGGGAAAGTTTTTCAGCAAAAGGTGGTGTTTAAAATGGAAGAAATTAAATCGGTAAAGCACACTTTGCCTGAAGGTGGCTGGATTGGTGTGGTTTCAGATACTCATGTGCCTCAGCGGGCAAGGTTTATTCCGCCTAAACTTTTTAAATTACTTGAAGGAGCAAGCCTTATACTGCACGCCGGAGATTTGGCAGAAGAAACAGTTTTGGAAGAATTAAGTGCCATTGCTCCTGTGGAAGCAGTGGCAGGAAATATGGATTCGCGAGCTTTGCATAAAAAATTGGGGCTTAAAAAAATAGTGACCATAAATGAAATGAGCATAGGCCTTCTGCATGGCAGGGGTAGAACTAGAGAAGCGGCATTTCAGGCTTATGAGAGCTTTAAAGGTACGGGAGTTAAAATAAATGGAGTGATTTTTGGGCACACTCATTTTCCCATAATGGGTTATTATGAGAATATTCTATTATTTAACCCGGGTTCTCCTGTGGAACCAAGGGGTAGAAGTTATGCTTCATGTGGGAGAATTTGGCCGGATCAGGGATATCTAAAGGGAGAAATATTTTCCCTATAAGGGTAGGAAAAGGATTATTTTGCTTAAAGGATTGCTTATGTTCGGATAGAATTATTTAAGGCAAGATAAAGCTAATAAGCCTTTTTTTATTTAAAAAGGTGATTAAATTAGGAATTTGTTTCTAAATTTAAGTTTAAATCACTTTATTAAACAAATTCGGTGCCAGATATCAAGGGCTAACTTGAAATGAGGGGGGAGTGATGTATTGTTATTTTTAATTACTGGCAGTTCCGGATTTGTAGGGTCAGAACTGCTTAACATCTTGTCAAAGCAGCATCATTGTCTCGGAGTTGGAGGACGTTTAGATTTTCCTGTTACAGATCAAAAAAGGGTAGAGGAAGTAATCAACCAGGAAAAACCGGATGTAATTGTTCATCTGGCGGGGATAAATAATTTGAGTTACTGTGAAGAAAACCCCCGTGAGGCTTTCAAGGTCAATGCCCTTGGCACCCGTAATGTTGCTCAAGCAGCGGCTAAAGTTGGAGCGAGGATGGCTTACATAAGTAGTGATCTGGTTTTCAGTGGCAATAAAGGTAAAGGGTATTATGAATTTGATTATCCTGATCCCAATAGTGTATATGGCTGGAGTAAATGGTGGGGAGAATACTACATAGTTAACATTTTAAGTGAGTATTACATACTTCGAGTTCCTCTTCTTTTTGGATTAAATAAAAACAGGGATGAAAGCATAGTTCCCCATGCTTTAAAAAAAGCGGAAATAGGCGAGGAAGTTAAAATCGATTGCAACCGGGTTACCAATCCTACATGGATAACCCATGTAGCGGAAGTTATTAATGATCTTAGTGGTACTTTGAGTTTCGGTACTTATCATGTGGGAAGTACAGGCTTTGTTTCCGTGCCTTATTTTATATCTTTGCTTTTAGAAAAAAAAGGGCTTGATCCTAACCTGGTAGATTTTGGCGGCCCAGGTGAGGACAAGCCAATTGATCAAGGTGGGTATAATGTTATCCAAAGCGCAGTTTTGCCCTATATGAGAGATGTGAGAAATTTGCCTGGTTGGCGGGAAGCATTGGAAACTTGTATGGGGATGCAATAGGTTAATGTTCATAATGGGGGAGGAAAAATATTGAATTGTTTGGTTACCGGAGTTGCTGGATTTATTGGTTCCCATCTGGCAAGAGCGTTGATTAATAGAGGGGATCATGTTACTGGTGTGGATATGTTTACTGATTATTATGAAAAAAACTTGAAAGAAACAAACATAGAGGATTTATACTCATTATCAAGTTTTACTTTGCTCAAAAGAGATGTTGCCGAATTGACCACGGAAGAGTTGAGTGAAATTGATCTGGTTTTTCATCAAGCTGCTCAGGCTGGTGTTCGAAAGAGTTGGGGGAGGCAGTTTAATGCTTATACCCATCACAATATCCTCGCTACCCAAAAATTGTTGGAGACCTGTAGTAATGTGAACATCAAAAAGTTTATTTATGCTTCATCTTCTTCAGTGTATGGTGAAATAGAGAAGCTTCCCGTAACTGAAAATACATGCCCCAAGCCAGTTTCACCTTACGGAGTTTCCAAGTTGGCAGGAGAGCATCTGGTTGATCTATATTACTATAATTATAAAGTTCCTACAGTTTCTTTGAGATATTTCACCGTTTATGGCCCTGGACAAAGGCCTGACATGGCATTTCGAATATTTATCAATTCCATTTTTGAAGGAAAGCCCTTGCAAATTTATGGTGATGGTAACCAGACTCGCGATGTTACCTATATCGACGATGTTGTTGCAGCAAACTTGATGGCTGTAGATTCAGAAGATGTGGAAGGAAGAGTCTTTAATATCGGAGGAGGTTCCCAAGTTTCAATCAATGAAGTTATTAACATATTGGAAAGGATTACTGGGCTTGATGCTCAGGTTGATTATTACCCACCTCATAAAGGTGATCCCTATCAGACATTTGCTGATGTTTCTTTAGCAAAACAGTTTCTGGGGTTTAGTCCTCAGGTGCAACTGGAAGAAGGGCTAAAACAGCAAATTAAGTCTCTTGGGTATAAATTAAATTATTAATAATTATACCGGTTTTATTATGTAATAGGTGCAAAGCAAATATAACAGATGCAAATAAAATTTAAAGGATTTTTTTTAAATAAAGGTTAGTAAAAGGATTAGAAAAGCATATATACAGATTGACAGGGGAAAGGAAAAATTGCAAAATATCTTTAGTGCCTTTTGTAAGGAATGACATGATATTTTTAGCTGGATAAATTATGAAGGAGGCATCAAAGTCTCGTGAGGCTTGTCCATTTAACCCGCGTTGAACCAGGCATGGTGGTTGCTCGTCCAGTGTATGGAGCTGAGGGGCAGAAACTCCTCAGCGAGGGCACAGAGCTTAGAAATCGCTATGTAGATTATCTGCAAAAACTAGGAGTAAGTCAGGTTTATGTTGAGGATGAACAGTTGGAAGGAGTTGTTAGTGAAGATGTAGTTGATGAATCTACCTGGTTGGAAATTAGATCTGCGGTTAAGGAAATGATGGTCCAATCCAAAGGTGATGATAAAAGCGAGGCGCCTGCCCAAAGGCAGTACCTTATCGAAGATGTGATATCAAAAAGAGTAGATGAGCTTATTGAAAGCATGATAGGAAATCCAAACCTGATAGTTAATCTTGCTGATATTAGATCTGCTAATAGCTATCTTTTTGATCATAGTATAAAAGTCACGACTTTATCAACAGCAGTTGGTATTAAGCTCAACTATCCTGTAGAAATAATTAGACAAAATGCTTATGGTTTTCTATTACATGACCTTGGCTACATATCAGTACCGGAAGAGATACTGAAAAAAGAAGGCCCCCTGACTAAGGAAGAATTTGAAAAAGTGAAAGAGCATGCTATGTTCGGTTACGAAATTTTCAAAAGAACATCTTTTTTTTCAGAAAGTGCGGGGTCTATTATATTACAACATCATGAACGTCTTAATGGACAAGGGTACCCTTACGGGCTTGAAGAAGACAGCATTCATTGGTTAGCCCAGTTGGCTGGTATTGCTGATACCTATGATGCTTTAACTTCACACCGGCCATTTCGAAAACCTTTTCGCCCCGATGAAGCTTTGAATATCCTTTACAAAGAAGCCAATGAAGGAAAGTATAATATGGAGATGTTGTCTACGTTTTCTACTATAATAGCAGCCTATCCTCTGGGAACACATGTGCTTCTTAACAGCGGTCATAGCGGACTGGTAATAGGAAATACGGGCGGGTATCCTTATCAACCAAAGGTCAGGGTTCTTTACAAGGGAAGGAAACGCCCCCTTTCTCAACCATATGAAGTAGATCTGGTGGAACAGAATGATTTGAAAGTGGAAGAGGTTGTTGATTGATAAGGTTTATTTCAATCAGATGTAAGTTGCATCAGGGGGTGAAATAAGAAGTTAGTAAAGGAGTTGATAGAATGGATGCTTGCAAGCATACCAAATTAGACATGGAAAAAGAATGTAATTGCACTTATCAAGGTTGCCCACGCAAAGGTATTTGTTGTGAATGCCTGCATTATCACCGCAAGATGAATCAACTGCCTGCTTGTTTTTTTGATGAAGAAGCTGAAAAAACTTACGATCGGTCCATTCGCCACTTTGTTTCTCTCTATAAAAACAAATAAAAAATAAATAAGAAGCAAGGGTAACTCCCTTGCTTCTTATTTCCCCGAAATTTTTCAGGTGTGTATAATTTTAGAGGGCATTATTGAGTTTTTCCATTATGTTTGTTAAAATGGATCTTGTTGCGCACATGTTACGTGCTTTTTTTATCTTTTTTTAGAATCTTTAATAAAGGGGGTTCAGAAATGAGCGCTATGGGCCGTCATATCTTGGCAGAATTTTATGGATGCCCTGCACATCTTATTGACGATGTGACTGGTGTAGAAAAAGAAATGGTTATGGCAGCCAAGCAAGCTGGTGCAGAAGTCCGGGAAGCAGTATTTCATGAGTTTTCGCCTCAGGGCTTGAGTGGAGTAGTAGTGATTTCGGAATCGCACCTTACAATCCATACCTGGCCGGAGCTCGGTTATGCGGCGATAGATGTGTTCACCTGCGGCGAAACAGTAGATCCCTGGGTGTCCTGCAACTATCTGAAAAATAAGTTTGCAGCCGAGAATATGACGGCCAGGGAAATAAAGCGTGGCATTTTTGACCATAATGTCCAGCATAAAACGGCAGCTACCTATTGATTGAAAGCTGCATAGCGATCAGTTAGGGTCGCTAATTCTTGAGACACAATACCAATTTCATATTTAAGAATTAGATTGTTAAAGTAATGGGACAAGGAGGCAGCGGATTGGGTGTACCTGAATGGAATTGGCTAATTGATTATGCCAGTCCTTATCATGGCTACATGTATGCAGTTAAAAGGCACGTCTACAGTGGTAGTACTGATTATCAGAGAGTAGACGTAGTAGATACTTTTACTTTCGGTCGTTGCCTGGTTTTGGACGGCAAAATTCAATCTTCAGAAATAGATGAATATATATATCATGAAATATTGGTACATCCACCGCTGCTAGTTCAATCAATTAATTCTGAGGAACCTCCCCGTGAAGTTTTGGTTATGGGAGGAGGAGAAGGAGCCGTTTTAAGAGAGTTATTAAAGTACCCCAGCATTGAAAGTATAGTAATGGTGGATCTGGATAAAGAAGTAGTAGATTTGTGCAAGGAATACTTGCCCGCTTGGCATGAGAATAGCTTTGAAAATAGCCGGGTTGAGGTGTTGCATATGGATGCCCGGCGCTATTTGGAAGATACAGAACGCAAGTTTGACGCCATAATCAGTGATATTACAGAGCCAGTAGATGATGGGCCTTCTTATCTGTTATTTACAAAAGAATTTTATGATATGTTGATAAATCGACTTAAGCCAGGGGGAGTTCTTTCCCTGCAAGCCGGTTCTATTTGTTTGACTCTTCTTGAGGCACATTCAGCTATAAGAAATACCCTGCGGCAAAGTTTTAATCATGTTTGCTCTTATCATACCTTTATACCTTCTTTTGATTCTGCATGGGGGTTTATTCTGGCTAATCAGGGCAATAATCCTTTGCAAATAGATGCTGAAAGTGTGGATGCCTATATAAACCGAAACAATCTAAATTTGAAGTTTTATGATGGTGAAGCCCATCGCGGCATGTTTTCCCTCCCCAAAGATGTTAGAAAATATTTTAATAAGGAAACAAATATTATTAAGGATGACAGCCCCGTTTTTATCTACTAGCCCAATATGGTTTATAAAAATCTACTGAGCAGGGAGATTTTCCTTTAGAATAAGAGATAAAATAAAAGGATGTATAAAATTTTTAATATGATAAGTTACAAACAATTAAGAAAAAATATAAGGAGGTAAGGGTTATATGAGTGAAAGAACATTAGTTTTAATTAAGCCAGATGGAGTTCAAAGAGCCCTGGTGGGTGAAGTTATTAAGAGGTTGGAAACGAAAGGACTTCAACTGGTAGGAATGAAAATGATGCAGGTGAGTGAAGAACTGGCCTCAGAACATTATGCGGAACATCGGGATAAAGATTTTTACCCTGACCTGGTAAATTTTATTACTTCTGCTCCCATTATAGCTATGGTTTGGCAGGGGAAAGATGCTATTAGCCAGGTAAGGGCACTGATGGGTGCTACTGATCCGGCCAAAGCTGCCCCGGGAACTATGAGAGGCGATTTTTGTCTTTTTGTTTCTAATAACCTGGTTCATGGTTCTGACAGCTCGGAAAGCGCTGCAAGAGAAGTAGATCTTTTTTTCCAGCCTTTTGAAATATTTGCTTATGAGCAAGCAACTTCTGGATGGATAGGTTACTAAAAAAAATGTGATTAATAATTATGCCGGTCCTTGACATTTGACACATCTGGGATATGATGGAATCAAAAGCCGATTTTCTTGAATTGTGTCGAGTTTCAAGGATGGGCATATTTTTTATGGGAGATGCAATTATGTCCAAATTAAACTATTCAATTTTTGCTGGCAAGGGGCCTTTGTTACTGGGAACTGTGCTGTTTATTGTATTTTTTATTTCTGTTTGTGTTCCCATGGAGGCAGGGGCTACCCTTTTGGGAGAAGATAATTCTTATGAAAATGTTAATAATGAATCTAATGGGGAAGTTTTTGTTATCACCCTGGAAGATCAGGAGATGATTACTGCCGGGACAGCCAGTTTTGTCAGGCGACAGATTAAGTTAGCAACGGAGGCAGATGCCGAAGCTTTGGTCATAATGATGGATACTCCTGGAGGGTTGGTTGATGCTACCTTAGAGTTAAACCGGGTTATTAGAGGGGCTCCTTTTCCTGTGATAGTATATGTGGCTCCCGTGGGAGCCATAGCAGCCTCAGCGGGAGCTTTTTTGCTTTTAAGCGGTGACATTGCCGCCATGGCTTCGGGAACCACTGTGGGTGCAGCTCAACCGGTGGCCATGACTCCTGATGGGAGTGCCGATCCTGCCGAAGATAAAACTACAGAATTACTCGCTGGCCATATCCGTAGTATTGCCAAGGAAACTGATCGTCCCGAAGATGTGGCTGGAAGATTTGTTACCGAGAACCTCACCTTGCGCTATGATGAGGCAATAGAAAAAGAAGTGGCTGACTTACAAGCAGATTCGCTGCAGGAACTATTAACGGAAATTGATGGCTGGGAAATTCAGAAAGGGGGAGAAAAGATCACCCTGGAAACAGCCAATGCTCCTATCAGGAATGTACAGATGGATAGCCGGGAAAGTTTCCAAAACTGGGTAAGCAACCCCCAAATTGCTTTTATATTACTTATGTTGGGTATAATGGGGCTTTATTTTGGCTTGAGTATGCCAGGCACTTTGGTGCCAGAGGTGGCTGGCGGTTTAATGCTGGTGTTAGGCATTTATGGTATGGGTCTGTTTGATACCAGCACTACTGGCATAGTACTTCTGGTGTTAGGGGTGGCGCTTATAGTGGCAGAAGTATTTACTACTGGCTTCGGGTTCCTGGGCATAGGTGGGGCTGTAGCTTTGCTAGTGGGTGCTATTTTGCTTCCAATAGAACCTCTCATGGCTCAGGATTGGTATGAAACTTTTATAACTACAGTATTTGGTATAGTAATTGGAGTGGCTATTATAATGCTGGTAGTTGTGCAGCGGTTAATTGCTTCCCGCCGCAACAGGCGTGAGGAGGCTAAGTTCTTTTATGGCCCGGAAAGGGCTGAAGCCGTTGATAAATTGCCACCTTCAGGTGCAGGTGTAGTGAAGGTCAGAGGAGAGCTTTGGAAAGCGCGTAATACAGGAGAGGAAGAGATTTCGCCTGAGGAGAAAGTTAAAGTGGTAGGACAGGAAGGCCTTATCTTACTGGTTGAACTTCCTTATGAAGATGAAAAAAATTAAATATACTTTTTTCAAGGGGGTAGACTATGGATTAAGCCCCCATTTTAATATTAGTTTAAAAATTATTATAAGGAGGTTTTAAAAGTGGATATTTTGGGGATTGTTGTAATAGTTATTGTAGCTTTTCTGGCATCG
>PWGT01000017.1 GCA_003554535.1 Syntrophomonadaceae bacterium
AAAGTGGGATTTGAACATATCAGGAATTTCTGCATAATTGCCCATATAGATCACGGCAAATCAACTTTAGCCGACCGGCTCCTGGAGATGACTCATACCATCACGGAGAGAAAAATGCGGGAGCAGGTACTGGACAGGATGGATTTGGAAAGAGAAAGAGGAATTACCATTAAAATGCAGGCAGTCCGTCTGGAATACAGGAGCCGGGATGGGAATAACTATATTTTAAACCTTATTGATACCCCCGGCCATGTGGATTTTAACTACGAAGTTTCCCGCAGTTTGGCAGCTTGCGAGGGAGCTATTCTAGTGGTGGATGCTGCTCAGGGGGTAGAGGCCCAAACCCTGGCTAACATTTATCTTGCCCTGGAACATGACCTCGAAATAATTCCGGTGATCAATAAAATTGATATGGACAATGCCGATCCCCAGAAAGTTAAAGAAGAATTAGAAGATATAATCGGGCCCGAGGCAAAAGATGCCCTTCTGGTTTCTGCTAAAGATGGCATTGGCATAGAAGAAGTTATGGAGGCAATTGTTGATAAAGTTCCTCCGCCCAGTATTAAATCTTCTGATACTACTCTCAAGGCCCTGGTATTTGACTCTCATTATGATACCTACCGGGGAGTAATCGTTTACGTAAGGATGGTATCAGGTGAAGTAGCCAAAGGGGACCACATAAAATTTATGAATACCGGAAAGGAGTTTGAGGTTTCAGAAACCGGAGTTTTTCGGCCAGACATGCAATCTGCCGAAAAATTGACAGCCGGGGATGTTGGATATGTGATTGCAGCAATAAAAAATGTAGCTGATGCCCGTGTGGGCGATACTATGACTTTTGCAGAAAATCCTGCTTCTGAACCGCTGCCTGGTTATCGGCAAGTTAAACCCATGGTTTACTGCGGTTTATACCCTCAGAGCAATGACGATTTTGTCACCCTTCGGGATGGCCTTGATCGGTTAAAGCTTAATGATTCAGCTCTTTCTTTTGAACCAGAGAGGTCTCTTGCGTTGGGAGTGGGCTTTCGGTGCGGTTTTTTGGGATTGTTGCATATGGACATTGTCCGGGAAAGACTGGAGCGTGAGTACGGCTTGAATCTTATTGTTACTGCTCCTAACGTGGTTTACAAGGTCCACCGTTCCGATGGGGAAATAATAGAAATAGACAACCCGGCCATGCTTCCTGAAGACCGGGTTATGATTGAGGAGCCTTTTGTTGAAGCATCCATTTTTAGCCCTGAAGAATACGTGGGGGCGATAATAGAACTGTGTCAGGATAGACGCGGAGAATTTGTAAATATGGAGTACCTCAATTCTGGACGGGTAAAATTGTCGTATTTGCTGCCACTTGCTGAGATAATTTATGATTTCTTCGATCTTCTCAAATCAAGAACCCGGGGATATGCCACTCTGGATTATACGTTTTACGGTTACCGCGAGTCTAGCCTGGTCCTCATGGATATTCTGGTGGGTGCCCAGAAAGTTGATGCCCTATCTTTTATAATTCACCAGGATAAAGCCTACCAGCGGGGCAAGGAGATGGTGGAAAAATTGAAAGAAATAATACCTCGCCAAATGTTCGACGTTCCCCTGCAGGCCGCAGTGGGCAATAAAGTTATAGCCAGGGAAACCATCAAGGCACTGCGTAAAAATGTTACCGAAAAGCTGTATGGTGGGGACGTAACGCGTAAGCGAAAACTTTTGGAAAAGCAAAAAGAGGGCAAG
Source organism: Syntrophomonadaceae bacterium (assembly GCA_003554535.1). The sequence goes on from PWGT01000017.1 coordinate 1,726, forward strand.
AAAAAGATGAAGCAGCTAGGAAATGTGGAAATCCCCCAAGAAGCTTTTACTGCCGTTCTGAAGGTAAAATAGGTTAGGAGGAAGTTTCTATGGATTTTTTATATCAAAATGAAGTCAGGGTTAACCGGTTGATTGTTCGCATTGCCTGGATTGCTTTTATAGCTGGTTTTGGCATATTGTTCGCCATGCGGGCGCTGGATTTAACGGTGGCACTCTACGAGGAAATCCTGGGCGGATTTTTAGTATGCCTGGTATGTGTAATAATTGCTACTATGGTATGGCGGGCGAATCCAAAAGGAATTTATGTTAAATATGTTCTGATTGGAGTTACTATAGTTTCTATCGCAGCGATTGTTTTTTTATTGGCCGAGGGAGTACTTCTTTCCCCGTTCTGGTTTTTTGCAGTAGGTATCAGCGCTCTATATTTCAACCTTACTCTTGTCCTGGCTACCAGTGCAGTATGCTTTATTCTTAATGTGATTATGATAATTACGCTAACCGGGACTCAAATTGAAGGACTGGACATAATAGATATGATCGGCAATCCATTCACTTTCCTCATTTCACTTTCTGCCATTGTTTTTACAGTGGTATTGGGACGAGAAATTATATATATGGTTATTGATGCGCAGCAGGAGTCTATCGCGGTAAAAGAAAAAACTCGCCGCTTGCTGGACAACTCCCGCGATGTAGCAAGTGAAATTATTAATGTCAGTGAAAATTTGTATGCCCATTCAGATAATCTAAACGTTTCTGTTCAGGAGGTTTCTTCTACTGCTAACGAATTTGCTTCCAGTGTTAATGAAATGTCGGAAAAGGCTTCCAAAATGGCTGAAGCCAGTCAGGATGTTAGTAACAGGGCATCTCAAGGCGGTGAAGATGTGGAAGGGGCTTTAAACCAACTAGATAACATCCGTGGAGCTAACGAAAGAGTAAGCAATTCAGTTGAAAACTTGGTTCAGAAGACTCACCAGATTGGAAGCATGGTTACCACAATCAATAATATAACAAATCAAACCAACCTTCTGGCTTTAAATGCAGCAATCGAAGCTGCCCGAGCCGGTTCTCACGGCAAAGGGTTTGCAGTAGTAGCAGAGGAAGTGCGCAAACTATCTGAGCAAGTAAGCGCTTCTGCCCAGGAAATCAACGAAATAGTAGAGCAAAACAACACTGAAGCGGAAAATACTATGCAGGAAATCCATCATGGCAAGGAGGAGGTAAGTTCAAGCTCAGAAGTAATTGAGAAAGCCGGGAGAAGGTTCAAAAAGATTGTTGAAGACGTGGAAAACTTGGCCGGTTATATGGAAGATATTGCAGCCATGAGTGAGGAACTCAGTGCCAGCAGTGAAAACCTGGCCAGCAATACCGAGCAACAGTCTTCATCTGTAGAAGAATTGAATATACTTGCTGAATCTCTCAAAGATACTGCCCGCAAGCTACACCAAAAATTAGAAGAGGAAGAAGGAGAGGAAGTTAGCCAGCATTCGAACATAAGTTAAAAACATAAGTTAAAAAGGAAAAATAATATTTTAAGGCAAAGCGCAAGAACTGAAAAAGCTAAACTTGAATAAATTCTTACTGCATCACATTACTTTTGACATAAACAGTTATTGTTTTATTGCTTTATAAGGCAGTTTGCCATGGGAAGGAATTCTATAACAGATGTTGAATTCGTTTTTTAAAGCAGTAAATAAATTCTGGGAAATTTAATAAAATGATAGAAAGAAATAAAACCTAAACATTGAAGGAGTAAAAATGAGAATTCAGGTGATGGACGATTATGAACAGTTAAGTTATTGGGCAGCCCGTGTTGTATTAAGCCAGGTTACCCTGCAGAGCAATTCAGTTTTGGGGTTAGCAACCGGTTCAACCCCTGAGGGAATGTATCAGAGGCTGGTGGATATGTACCAGCAGGGAAAGGTCGATTTTAGCGACGTTACTACATTTGCCCTGGATGAATACTTGGGGCTTTCTCCTGACCACCCGCAAAGCTATCAATACTACTTGTATAATAAATTTTTTAACCATATTAATTTGCCTCCAGAGAATATTAATCTGCCTCCAGGTGATACTACAGACCCGGAAATGGCTTGCCAGAACTATGAACAGGCAATTGCTTCTGCTGGCGGCATAGATCTTCAAGTTGTGGGTATTGGGGTAAATGGGCACATTGGCTTTAACGAGCCTGCTACTTCATTAAATACTAACACCCATATTGTAGATCTTGCGGAAGAGACTATACAGACCAACAGCCGTTTTTTTGATAATATAGACGAGGTTCCGCGGCAGGCCATAACCATGGGAATGGGTTCTATTATGGGAGCAAAAAGAATTGTGATGCTGGCCAATGGCAAAAACAAAGCTGCTGCCGTAAGGGATTCATTTAGTGGCAAAGTTACTACAGAAGTTCCGGCTTCTTTTCTGCAATTACACCGGGAATTTATTTTGCTTTTGGATAAAGAAGCTGCGTCAATGTTGTAATAACTGTTTAATGGGGGTGGGGAATGAAGGATAAACTTCGCAAAGCAAGGCGCCCATACCTGATTGTATTCCTGGCATTGTTTATAACAGGCCTGGTGGGAACAATCGTACCTTCTTCTAATGCTTCCAGCGATTATTCTGCAGAGGCGGTAATGAATATTCCCCTCCAGGGGACTATAGATCGTGGCAATCTTAATTTCTTGGAAAGGTCTCTTGAAGAAGCTCAAAATATGGGAGTTGAAACAGTTCTCCTGGATTTAAATACTCCTGGCGGATATCTTGATGCTGCCAAGGATATGCGTAACGCCATGGACTCATACCCAGGCAAGATTGTAGCTTTTGTTAACCCCGATGCTTTGTCTGCGGGAGCTTATATTGCTCTGGCAGCGGATCGAATTTACATGGTGCCGGGAAGTACTATGGGTGCAGCCGAGCCTCAAGTTATGGGAGAAGGAACCGCTGACGAAAAGGTCGTTTCCAGCTGGGAGGCGGAGATGGAAGCCCTGGCAGGTAGGAATGATCGCCAGACTGATATTGCTTCGGCCATGGTTAGGCGAGAAGTTGTCCTGGAAGATCTGGTGGACAGTGGTGAATTGTTAACCCTTGATCATAGCCAGGCCAGGGAAGTAGGTTACAGTGAAGGCACCGTGGAATCAACCCAAGAACTTCTGCAGGAATTAGGTCTTTCAGATGCGGAACTTTTAGACAAGGATCGAGAACTTATTGATAGTTTTATCAGTTTGACCACCAACCCCGCATTTGCTACTTTTCTTCTCATAATCGGTTTTGCCGGGCTTGTTTTGGAAATACTTACTGCAGGTTTTGGAGTGGCCGGAACCCTAAGCATGCTTTCATTCGGGCTATATTTTGGAGGCCATATCCTGGGCGGCCTGGCAGGTTACGAAGTCATTCTTTTGTTTGTGGGTGGCGTGGTGTTAATGTTAATTGAGGCTTTTATGCCGGGGTTTGGCGTATTTGGCATCGGAGGCTTGATTGCCACCTTTGCCTCCATAGTCATGGCGGCTGCTTCTGCAGAAGCGGGGATTACCATGCTTATTATTGCCCTGGTGCTTACTGCCATTATATTGTTTTTTACTATAAGACACCTTTCCAGAAGAGGAGTGCTACGCAGGTTTATCCTGGAGGATTCGGAAAGTGCGGACAAGGGTTATGTGGCTTCTGAAGGCCGTAAGGACTTGGTGGACAAAAAAGGAACGGCTATAACTCCTCTGCGTCCTGCCGGTTCGGTGCTTATTGAAAATGAGCGGATAGATGTAGTGACTGAAGGCGAATATATAGACAAAGACTCTGAGGTAACTGTGATAAGGACGGAAGGAAGCCGGGTGGTTGTAAGAGCTACTGCTCAGTGATTAATAAACTGCCCGGTTGATAAGAATATATAATACATAATTAGGAGGAGGGAAAATAATGGCTGATTTGTTAGCAGGTTTGGGACTGCCTCTGATTTTAATTCTATTAGTCCTGGTTATTATTGTTTTTTCGGTAATATTTAGCATTATCCCGGTGGGGTTATGGATCTCAGCCTATGCAGCAGGGGTCCGCATCGGTTTGCTTACCCTGGTGGGAATGCGTTTGCGGCGAGTTATCCCTGCACGCATTGTGGCTCCGTTAATCAAGGCTAACAAGGCGGGCCTGGATTTGAATGTGAGCAAACTGGAAGGCCACTACCTGGCCGGTGGTAGTGTAGACAGAGTGGTGGATGCACTCATCGCTGCTCAGAGAGCGGAAATTCCCCTTCCATTCGAGAGGGCAGCAGCCATTGATTTGGCAGGAAGGAAAGTGCTGGATGCAGTGCAGATGAGCGTTAACCCCAAGGTTATCGAAACTCCTGTAGTGGCAGCAATGGCCAAGGATGGCATTGAAGTCAAAGCCAAAGCTAAGGTAACGGTTAGAGCCAATATCGACCGGTTGGTAGGAGGAGCCGGTGAAGAAACAATTATCGCCAGGGTGGGTGAAGGTATAGTTACCACCATCGGTTCATCGGAACACCACAAATATGTCCTGGAAAACCCTGATACAATCTCGCAAACGGTTTTAAACAAAGGCCTTGATGCCGGAACAGCGTTTGAGATTCTCTCCATTGACATAGCTGATGTGGATGTAGGCAAAAACATTGGTGCTCAATTGCAAACGGACCAGGCTGATGCTGATAAGCGTATTGCCCAGGCCAAAGCCGAAGAAAGAAGGGCTATGGCTGTTGCTCATGAACAGGAGATGAAAGCCTCCGTCCAAGAGAAACAAGCCAAGGTTGTAGAGGCTGAAGCCCAGGTTCCTAAAGCGCTGGCTCAGGCACTAAAAGAAGGCAACATAGGAGCCATGGATTATTACAACCTGAAAAACCTCTTTGCCGATACTGAAATGAGAAAATCCATAGGCAAGGCAACCGGTGCTGATAGGGAAGAAGAGAAAGAAGAGGACTAAAGAAGGGGAGGGCCTTTTTAGTTATTTCCCCTCGGGCCCTTTTCTTTCAAGGAGGTTAAGATATGGAAGTACTTATAGTGCTGATTATTGTCATCGTCCTGGTGAACGTAATAAGTGCTCTTTCTAGCAAAGTTCCCAAGGGAGGACAGCAAACTCCTCCTGGCAGAACTTCTACCAAACCTGATACCTATCCTACCGACTACTTCCCAGAACCAAAAGATCCATTTTCGTCAGATTATGGGATCTTTGAGGATGAAGCTCAGGATGTATTTCATGAACCACGGGAAGATGCTTTACCAGGTGAAACTGTAAGAACTGAGCAGGAAGGCAAGATCATTTCGGAGGCAGACCGCAGGCAAAAAAGCAGTAAAAAAGCAGCTCCCAAGCGAGAAAAAGTACGGCAGAGTCCTCGACCGCGCTCGGTACATCTACCTCATTCATCCCGGGCAGAAGCTTTGAGCTTTGAGCGGGGTGAAGTCGTTAAAGGAGTAATCTGGAGTGAAGTTTTGGGGCCTCCGCGTTGCCGCAAGCCTCACCGTCGGTAAAGTTTAAAGCCCACTTCTGGCACCATTATGCGTTGTCAGAAGTGGGCAAAATTAGGTTAACCTGCCTCTTTGTTATCCATAGTAGTTAGGTAAATCTGGTTTCCATCTTTAAAACCCCTAACTAGCTCGCAATGACGCAAAACGGAAACGTGTTTTTCCAATCCTTTCTGGTCAAGGTTAAATTGTTCCATAACTTCCTGACGCGTTGCTTTTCCGTGTGTTTTGAGGTAGTCGTAAATTTCTTTCTGTTCCGGTAGCAATCCCTCAGTTCCTTGTTGGCCTGATTTTTCTCTTTCAATCTTAGCAGAGCGGACCTGCATGGGGTTACATGTTTTGGGCACGCTCATAACTTCCAGGTAACAATCCTCACATACATCTTGAGCGGCATAACGAAATAATTCTTCCGTATCTGCCATTTCTCTGCCACATTTTTCACATTCCATCTTTATACCTCCTTTGATTTATCCTGATGTAGTTTAATTTGTGGCACTAACTAATAAGATCGTATCATTTATTCGTCAAAATTAAAAGAAAAGATTGTCTATTTTTTGCATACCGGTTATTTAGATTCATAGTATTAGGTGAAAATATAGCGTGAAAATGCTCGAATTAGGAGAATATGGGGAAAAAGTGTTTAATTTTTGCATTTTATAAAAGGAAAATCATAAAAATAAATCGAAATTTAAATTAGCCTTAATATTTCAAGCATCGAGTGAGAAATTTAATAAATACAGTAAGAGTAAGGGGCAATTATGGCTTTAGAACGAAAAAAATATTATTCAATGATGGAAAATATGCCTGATGCTTTTGCCTTTCACCGGGTTGTTACCGATAGTAATAATGAACCGGTTGATTTTGTTTTTCTTGAAGCTAACCCCGCTTATGAAGATATGACGGGCTTTTGTCGGGAAGAGATACTGGGTAAAAGTGTCAAAGAAATATTTCCTGATATTGAAGAATCTAATTTTGATTGGATAGGAACTTACGGCCAGGTTGCTTTAAACGGTGAGCCTGCTCGCTTTGAGGCCTATTTTGAACCTCTGCAGCTATGGTTTGAAGTTACTGCTTTTAGTGATGACCCCGGCTATTTTATTAGTATTTTCCGGGATATTACTTCCTCCAAAGAAGAAAAATTAGTACTGGAAAACATGTTAAATTATACCCAGCAGTTCCTTGATTTTTCCCTAGGCGATATTGATTACCAGTTAATGACAGACGGCTTGTTAGAGTTGTCAGGCGCCATGTGTGTGGTTTTTGAATCTTATGAATGGGAAAAAAGGCAGACAGTAACCAAGGCAGTATCGGGAAACCAAAACCTTATCAATCAACTAGAAGATTTAATGGGTTTTGAATTAGTGGGCTCCACCTGGGATGTTCCCCCTGAGAGCCTTACTCAAATTAAAGATGGAGAGCTAGTCCGCTTTAATAATTTATACGAAACTGGTTTTAAAACTTTTAATAAAGAGTTTTCTTCTATTCTGGAAGAAAAATTTCGAGTGGGAGAAGTTAATCTAATTGGAGTCTCTTACAAAAACCACTCCATTGGAAATTTTATGATTTTTATGCCCCGCGGCAAAAAGATTAAAAACCCCGCAAAAGTCAAGATTTTCGCCAAACAGGCAGGTATGGTTTTAATGCGTAAGCGCATGGAGGACTCACTGAATATATTCAGAGAATCCCTGGAAAATTCCACGGAAGCCATTGGAATGTCAACCCCCGAGGGGTATCATTATTATCAAAACCAGGCTTTTACAGATATGTTTGGCGACATAGGAAACAATCCGCCCCAGAGACTGTATGCAGATCAAAAAACAGGTGTAAAGGTTTTTGCTACCATCATAGCCGGCGGAGTGTGGACCGGGGAAGTTAAGATGTATGCCAAAGATGGTAGCATTCTCGATATTAACCTCCAGGCCTATGCCAGCAAAAATGAGGCCGGGGAGGTAACCAACCTGGTAGGTATCCACACGGATATTACCAAACGCAAGAAAGCCGAACAAAAACTAAAAGACTCGGAAGAAAGATACCGGATGCTGATAGAAAATGCCAATGAAGGCATCGTGGTGGTAAAAGGGGATTATTTTCAGTTTGTAAATCCCAAGATAGTAAGGAAGTTGGGCTACAGTAAAGAAGAACTTTACAGAATCCCCTTTACTTCTTTGGTACATCCCGAAGACGTAGAATATGTTAAAACCAATTATTATAAACGTTACCGGGGAGAAGCATTAGAGAAGATTATTTTCAGAGTTTATACCAAAAGTGGAGAGCTCAGATGGGTGGAATTTAGCGGTGTGCTTATCTCCTGGGAAAATGGTCATGCTATTTTAGGGTTTGTCATAGACATTACTGAAAGAAAACAGGCTGAAGATTCACTTGCTGCTGCAGTTGAAGAGCTACGTTTGGCCGACAGGCAAAAAGATGAGTTCCTGGGGATGCTATCCCATGAAATCCGCAACCCTCTGGCCTCTATAACTATGGGTATTACGTTGTTGAATAAAATAATTCCGGAAGGAGAAAAAGCCCAGAAAACAATAGACATTATGAATCGGCAGGCTACTTATCTTTCGCGCCTGGTGGATGATCTACTTGATGTGACTCGCATTGCCCGTAACAAAATTGTGCTTAAAAAAGAACAGGTAGAACTGAATCAATTGATTGGGCAATGTGTGGAAGATAACCGCTCCATGTTCCAGGAAAAAGGGGTAGAGTTGGAATTTTCCCCCTCTACCTCGGAGTTGGTAGCAGAGGTAGATCCTGCTCGTATATCCCAAGTAGTAGGTAATTTGCTGAATAATTCATTGAAATTTACCGCAAGCGGAGGCCAGGTTCGGCTTGTTGTAAACAAAGAAGATCAAAATGAGCTGGCAGTAATTAAAATTGAGGATAACGGAGAAGGAATGAGTTCGCAATTCCAGAAGAATCTGTTCAAGCCATTTATGCAGGCAGATACATCCATGGACCGTAGCGATGGAGGTTTAGGCCTGGGTCTTGCCCTGGTAAAGGGTCTGGTGGAGCAGCACGGTGGCAAAGTTAGTGCTCACAGTGAGGGGTTGGGAAAAGGCTCAGTCTTTACAGTTTATCTGCCTCTGAGCAAAAGAGTTTTCAAATCTGAAAAAGAACCTGCTGCGCCCGTTTCCGTCACCGGTCAGAGAGTTTTGGTAGTAGAAGATATAAAAGATACTGCTGATATCCTTCAAGATCTCCTCGAGCAGGAAGGCTGTGAGGTTAAAGTGGCCTACAGTGGGGAACAGGGACTTCAGTTGATTAAAGATTACCACCCCGATATTCTAATTTGTGACATTGGCCTTACGGGAATAGACGGATACCAGGTCGCCCGTGCTTTTAGAGAAGACGAAGATTTAAGGGATGTTTACCTGGTATCGCTTACGGGATATACCCGTCCCGAGGATCAGAAAAAAGCGAAGGAGGCAGGCTTTCACCATCAGCTTGCTAAGCCTGTCAAACTGGAAGAGTTAAAGAAAACTTTGGTAAAAAGTGCAGCATATAAATCTCAGTAGAAAGAGGAATAATTATTCCCAAAGTTGAACTTAAGAGCATGAAAAACAAGGTGGTTTCGCAAAAGTCTGAATTGTTATTGCTGGGTTTATATATTTTTACCTGCCTTGCTTTGTATGTTTACTTAAGCAGCGAAACCATGAGGGCGTTTTGGGGGGCGGGAGGATGCATCCTAAATGAAACCACCGGGTTGTACTGTCCGGCATGTGGAGGCACCAGGGCTATGGTGGCGCTTTTTTCCGGCAATACGTCGCTTGCATTTGCATACAACCAGCTCATTATTTTTCTCCCTCTCGCTCTTTATCCCGGCATATTGCTCACAAAGCTGCTTATTAAAGGGGAATCCATAAAGCAGGTTTACCTGCCCCCAATTTTGGCATGGGGGTTTCTGGGAGTAATTATTTTTTACGGGGTGCTTAGAAATTTACCCCTGGCCGCATTAGATTATTTAAGGCCATGATATTTTAATAAAAATATACTTATTTTGGGTAAAGGAGAATAAAATATGAGCCAAGAAGAAATTACGAAAGAAGATGTTTTAGAGAAACAGCCCCAGCAGCAAAACGAAGAAATGCAGAATGACACCCTGGGATTGGTAGGAATGATCATTGGTATTCTGGGAGTGTTGTTTAGTTTTTGCTGCACCTTTCTCTCTATCCTTCCGGGAATAGCTGCTATTGTTTGCGGTGTAGTAGCCTATAACCAGGGGCAGAGATATGGAATTTCCGCCATTGTTTTAGGTGTAATCGCCAGTGTTACAGGTGTAGTTTTAGCTTATATAGGCATTCGTTAATATTATCCGTT